>NZ_JBSFVA010000021.1:0-165700 GCF_053592075.1 Nonomuraea sp. NPDC002799 | reverse complement strand
AGTTGAGCGCACTCACACTGAACGTCAACCTATTTCACGAAAATCCCTACTCAACTGCAGGGACCAAAAGCCCATACCGTCACAGAACATCCTCTCAAGCTGCGCCGCCAGCGACCGCGCCGCCGCGATCCGCTTCGTCCCGTTCATCGATGACACCCCTTCTCCCCCACAGCCCTCCCCGCGCGGCGGCGGGACTGAGGACAGCATGCGGAAGGCGGTGTTGAGAAATGGTTGAGGCGGTGTTGAGACGCGGGCCCGCGACCAACTCAGGTCTGTCCGAGCCCTCCTGTCACAGGAACGCGCTGACCTGGTCGGCGAACTCCTCCGGCGTGACGATCCGGACCCCCAGGCTCTCGGCCTTGGCCCATTTGGAGCCGGCCTTCTCCCCCGCCACCAACATGGACGTCTTCGCCGACACGCTGGAGGAGGCCCGGCCACCGGCGCGCTCGATCAGCTCGTTCATCTCGTTGCGCGACAGCGCGGCCAGCGGGCCCGTCATGGCCCCTGTGACGACGACCGACATGGCGGCCAGGGGGAGGTCCGCCGTCGTGGACACCGCATCCTCCCCAGAACCCGACTCCGCCGCCGACCCCGCCGACCCCGCCGACGACGCAGAGGGCGCGGCGGTCGCGGAGGCCGGGGTGGCGCCCGGCTCCGTCATGTTCACCCCCGCCTTGACCAGCTTGTCGATGAGCGGCGCGACCTCCACCAGCTCGGCCACCACGACCGGGGCCTTCTCCGGGCCGATGCCCTCCACCTGCTGGATCGCCTCGGCGTCGGCCGTGCGGATGGCGGCCATGGTGGCGAAGTGGCGGGCGATGCGGCGGCTCATGGAACGGCCGGTGCCACGGATGCCGAGCGCGCAGAACACCCGGCTGAGCGGCTGGCCCTTGGCCCGGTCGATGGCGGCCAGCAGGTTGTCGGTGCTGGTCTCGCCCATGCGCTCCAGGCTGAGCAACTGCTCGCGGGTCAGGAAGAACAGGTCGGCGAAGTCGACGATGAACCCGGCGTCGAGCATCTGCTTGATGCGGTTTTCGGCCAGGCCCTCGATGTCGAGCGTGTCGCGGCCGGCGGCGTAGACGATGGAGGCGATCGCGCGGCACCCGCGCCCGCGCACGCACCGCCACCGCTCCTGGGTGGTGTCGATGGCATCGCCGCAGGACGGGCAGGCCTGCGGGATCTCGATGGGACGCTCGTCGCCGGTGCGCAGGTGCACCACCGGAGCCTCGACACGCGGGATGACGTCGCCCGCCTTGTAGACGGTGACGCTGTCGCCGAGCATCAGGCCGCGCCGGGTGATGTCGGCGACGTTGTGCAAGGTGGCGTAGGTGACGACGCTGCCGTCGAGCTCGACCGGCTCCAGCACGGCGCGAGGGGCGATGATGCCGGTGCGGCCGGTGTTCCACTCCACGCCGAGGAGCTTGGTGATCTTTTCGGTGGCGGGCAGCTTGTAGGCGGTCGCCCAGCGCGGGGCACGCGAGCTGAACCCGGCCTGGGCCTGGTCGGCGGCCAGGTCACACTTGATCACGATGCCGTCGATGCCGAACGGCAACTCCGCCCGGGCCGCCGCGATCTCGCCGACGCGCTCCTGCACCCGCTCCAGCGTCTCGGCGACGATGCCCGCGACCGGCGTGGCGGCGGTGGTCTGCACGCCCTGCGCCGCCACCCACTCCATGATCTCGCTGTGCGGCAGCTCGCGCAGCCGGGTGGCCAGCTCGCCGGTGTCGTCGGGCGCGGGCAGCGCGCCGTAGCCGAAGAACGTCAGCTCGCACACATACGGCCGGTCCTGGGCGCGCAGCGTGCCCGCGGCGGCGCTGCGCGGGTTGGCGAACGTGGTGCCGTCGTGCGCCTGGCGTTTGGCGCACGCCTCCTCGAACTGCGAGGCGGTCATCATGACCTCGCCGCGCAGCTCCACCGTGACCGGCTCGGCCAGCCGGTCGGGCAGGCCGACGACGGTGCCGATCGCGTGCGAGACGTCCTCGCCCGCCGTGCCGTCGCCCCGCGTCACGAGCTGGGCCAGGCGGCCGTGCCGGTAGCGGGCCGAGATCGCCAGCCCGTCGAGCTTGGGCTCCACACTCCACACCGTGACCGGCCGGCCGAGCCGGCGCTCCAGCGAGGCCGCCCAGTCGGCCAGCTGCTCGGCGCCGAACACGTTGTCCAGGCTCAGCATGGGCACCGTGTGCGGCACGTCGCCCACCACCGCCCCACCGGCCACCTTGCCCGTCGGCGAGTCCGGCAGCACCTGGTCGGGATGCTCCTCCTCGAAGGCGGTGATGCCGCGGACCAGCCGGTCGTAGGCGTCGTCGTCGAGCGTGGAGGTGCCGTCGGCGTAATAGGCCGCGGCGGAGTCGACGGCAAGCTGGACGGCTTCGGCATAGGCCGTCGCGTCGGCCAGGTGAGTGAGAGGGGGTGCGTCGGTCATGGCTTCATCATGCCTGCCGGCGCCGACAGTTTCCGAACCTCAGTTCAGCAGCGGGACGGGCTGTTCTTCCTCGTAGCCGGAATGATCTGTCAACCTGCAGACGCAGGCGAGAGCCGAACGCGCGGGCTTGGCAGGCCCGTCCCCGCGCCAGGCCGCCCCGGCCCCCGTCGGTCGAGGCGGAAGTGCGCGAGGACGGAGTCGAACCGCCACAGCCGGAGCGTCCGGTTTACAGCCGAAGGGGCTCGCCACGTGCCCAGCTCGCGCAAGAAAAGAAGAACAACGGTGGGTCGTACCCCGTACCGGACTCGAACCGGCGATCTCCCGGGTGAAAGCCGGGCGTCCTGACCACTAGACCAACGGGGCTGGGCCGTGCGTACGTCCGGCGGGATTCGAACCCGCACCGTCCGGTTCCTAAGACCGGTGCCTCTGCCGTTGGGCCACGGACGCTTTGAGACGTGGACCGACAGGATCTCGAAACCTGAATTCCTGCTTGCAAGGCAGGTGTGATGCCTTTTCACCATCAGCCCTTGATGCGCCACTGTGCAATTGTCGAAGAAGGAAAGAGAAAGGCCGCCCGGTGGGTAACCTGGCGGCCTCGGGACGATCCTTCGCGAGGATTATCCAGAAGCCCACCGGAGGCCGGCGCAGTAGCCTGCCGCAGGGCGGCGATAGGCGCGCCGTTCCTGTTCGAGTGCGGTGGCTGCGGTCAGCATGGCGGGCCTTTCCCAACGTTTTCTGGGCGGTCTTGAGTCCGCCTGTCCTTCGATGTGGTCAACGATAACCGCGGGCATTCGGCGAATGCCACTCATTTATCGTGTCAGCCCGCCGCCTTGCGGCTCAGGTGTTCCCAGGCGTGGTATTCAGCGGCGCGGGCCTGCTCCAGTTGCTGGACCAGGTCGTAGGACGTGCCGCCGACGATCAGAATCCGCGGCGGCTCGGGCAGGCCGACCAGCTCCATGAGGACCGGGGCGGCGTCGCTCGGGCCGGGGCCCGCGTCATCGCCCCACATCTCGGCCAGCCGGGCGCGCAGCGTGTCGTAGACGGGGTTCGGGTCCGTGGCCGTGGTGCCGGTGGTGAACAGGCCGGTGTCATAGCCGCCCATCCGCAGGATGGTGACCTTCACGCCGAACGGCTCGACCTCCATGGCCAGCGCCTGGCTCGCCGAGTCGAGGGCCGCCTTGCCGGCGGAGTAGAGGCCGGTCGAGGCGAAGCCGCCGGTCGAGCCCATCGAGGTGACCTGCAGGAGGTGGCCGGAGCCCTGCGCCCGAAGGTGCGGGACGACGGCCTGGGTGACCCAGAGGGCGCCGAAGAAGTTGACGTCGAAATGGGCTCTGACCTGCTCCTCGGTGGCCTCCTCCACCATGCCGAGCAGCAGTCCGCCGGCGTTGTTGACCACGACGTCGAGCCTGCCGAACGCGGCCACGGCCCGGTCGACGGCCTCGTGGACGGCGGCCCGGTCGGAGACGTCGAGCGGCATCCGTACAAGAGTGGCGGGATATTGCCGGGACAGCTCCGTGAGCGGCCCGACGTCGCGGGCGGCGGCCACGACCCGATCTCCCGCCGCCAGCGCCGCCTCGGTGAACGCCCTGCCCAAGCCACGGGACGCACCGGTGATGAACCACGCACGGGTCATGACCGCCTCCTTCACATATGCAAGACGAGACGGGTCGTCTCGCCAACGGAACCGAACTCTACTCGCTGCGCGACGCCTGTCAAGACGGACCGTCTCGTCTCGTTAGAGTGCTATGCTGGCCCATGTGTCCAGGCAACCCGACCAGGCCCGCCGCAGCGAGCGGTCACGGCAGGCCATCCTGGAGGCAGCGCGCGCGCTGGTCTCCGAGATGGGATACGCCAAGCTGTCCATCGAGGCCATCGCCGCGCGCGCGGGCGTCGGCAAGCAGACGATCTACCGTTGGTGGCGTTCCAAGGGCGCGGTGGTCTTCGACGCGTTCCTGGCGCTGAGCGAGGCCGGCGACGGCGAGGTGGCGCTGCCCGACACGGGCGACATCGAGGCCGACCTGAAGGTCGTGATGCGGGCGACGGTGGCCGAGTTCGCCGATCCGGCGTTCGAGGCGCCGATCAGGGCGCTCAACACGGAGATCATCAACGATCCCGACCTCGCCGCGCAGTACCGCGAGAAGCTGGCGGGCCCGGTCGACGAGGCCAAGAAGGCCCGGCTGCGCAGCGCGCAGCGGGCCGGCCAGATCGCTCCCGACACCGACCTCGACCTGGCCCTGGAGCTCCTGTACGCCCCCCTGCACCAGCGCTGGCTGCACCGCTCCGGCCCGCTGACCCCCCAATACGCCGACGCCCTGGTCGAGATGTTCCTCAAGGCCGTGCGCCGCTGAGTTGACCCTGACACCGCGTCAACGTCTTAACTGGACGACATGCGCATCGGAGAGCTCGCCGCACTGCTCGGGGTGTCCACCCGGACCGTGCGTTACTACCACCACCAGGGCATCCTGCCCGAGCCGCCCCGCCTGGCGAACGGCTACCGCGAGTACGGCATGCGCGACGCCATCGCCCTGGCCCGCGTCCGCCGCCTCGTCGAGCTGGGCCTGAGCCTGGACGAGGCGCGCGACGTGATCGCCGACGACGCCGCCAGGGAGCTGCCCGAGATCCTCGCCGAGATCGACGCGGATCTGGCCCGGCAGGAGCACGAGATCCAGGCCCGGCGGGCCCGGCTGGCCGAGGTGTTGCGGCGCTCCGAGGCCGGGACGCTCGGCCCCGACGACACCGCCTCGCCCGACCTGCTGGAGTTCCTGCACGTGGTGCACCTGCCCGCGTCCAAGGCGGCGGCCTGGGATCGCGACCTGCTGGTGCTGGTCGACAGCACGTCCGGCCGGTCCGGCAGGCCACGCGCGTTCGGGATGTTCGACGCGCTGGCCGCCGACCCCGGGGCGAGGGCCGCCGGCCACGACTTCTACCGCCGGCTCGACGAGCTGGCCGAGGCCGAGCCCGGCGATCCCCGGGTGGCGCCGCTGGCAGAGGCGCTCGCCGCCTACACCAGCGAGCACCTGCTGGCCCAGCCGATGCCCGGCTGGGATCCGGCCGTGATCGAGCCCTTCCTGGAGGAGCTGTCGCCCGCCCAGGCCGAGGTCGTACGGCAGGCCATGCGACTCGCCGTGACCCGGGCTTTCCCTGAGTAAGCTCAGGCCATGACGGTAAGTGCGAAGCACGGCCTCTTCGATCCGGGCAGCGACGCCTTCAACAGCGACTGCCCCGGCCGTACGGTCCTCGACCACGTGACGAGCCGGTGGGGCCTGCTGATCGTGGCCGCGCTGCGCCCCGGCCCGCTCCGGTTCTACCTGCTGCGCGACCGGATCAAGGGGATCAGCGAGAAGATGCTCTCCCACAACCTGCGCGTCCTGACCCGTGACGGCATCATCGAGCGGCTCGTCGAGCCCGACGTCCCGCCCAAGGTGTCCTACCGGCTCAGCCCGCTCGGGGTGGAGCTGGCGGTGCCGCTGGAGAGCCTGCTCGACTGGATCACCCTGCGCGCCCGCGACGTCGCGGCCTGCCAGGAGCGCCACGACGCGGAAACGAAGCCCTGAGCCGGCCGGCGGGCGTGACGACACAGGCATAAGGCAAGGGGAATGGCGCTCGGTCAAGCAGGGGAACGGCGCTCGGCCGAGCGGGGAGGGTGAAGTGCCGGGTCAGCCGGCGGGCGTGGCGAACTCGGGCTGGTCGATGAAGCGCAGCCAGCTCCCGTCCGCCTGACGGCGCACGACCTGCGCGCGGGCGCCCGAACCGTCCTTGGGCGGAGTCGAGGTGAGCGCGATGTCGCCGTGAATCAGCGTCGGCAAGGGCGTCTCCAGCTCGAAGTGCGGGCGCCCGGCCAGCACTTTCTCCCACAGCGCCCGAATCGCCTCCCGGCCCACCGTCTGGCTGCCCGGCGGGTAGGCCAGCACCGCGTCCTGCTCGTACAGCTCGGCCACCCCGGCCGCGTCACCGGCGTTGGACCGCTCGACGAACAGGCGGGTGATGTCCTCCGGCCGCAGGGCCTTCTCATATGCGGGCATAAGACTTCCTCCATCAGGCTCCGTGTCAACGGCTTCCAGCTTGGCCGCCGCAGAACCAGAAGTCCAACAGATCGTTCTTATGGGAGCTAGAATTCACAGTCATGGAACTGAGGCAGCTTGAGTACTTCGTCGCGGTGGCCGAGGAGCGGAACTTCACCCGGGCCGCCGAGCGGGTGCACATCAGCCAGTCCGGCGTCAGCGCGCAGATCCGGCAGCTGGAGCGGGAGCTCGGTGCGGAGCTGTTCGACCGGTCCGGGCGCAGCGCCTGCCTCACCGTCGCGGGACAGGCCGCGCTGGAGCACGCCCGCGCCGCACTGGCCGCCGCCGGCGCGGTCGAGCAGGCGGTGGGCGAGGTGACCGGCCTCATCAAAGGGCGGCTGACCGTCGGGATGGTCACCGGATGCACGATCACGCCGCTGTTCGACACGCTGGCCGCGTTCCACCGGGCGCATCCCGGGGTGGAGCTCACCCTGCTGGAGGACGGCTCCGACCGGCTCGTCGAAGGCGTCCGGAGCGGCGCCGTCGACCTGGCGCTCGTCGGCACGGCGACGGCCACCCCCGAGGGGCTGGAGGCGTTCACCATCATCAGCGAGCGGCTCGTCGCGGCCGTTCCGCACGGGCATCCGCTGACGCGACGGCCCCGGGTCACGCTGCGCGACCTCGGCGCGTACCCGATCGTGTGCATGCCGCCGGGGACCGGCCTGCGGACCGTGTTCGACCGGGCCTGCGCCGCGCGGGCCCTGCGGCCGGTGATCGCGATGCAGGCCAGCGCCACCGACGCCATCGCCGACCTCGCGGCCCGGGGGATCGCCGTCGGCGTGCTCAGCGCGTCCATGGCCGAGCACTACCGCGACCGGCTCGCCGCCCTGCCCATCGACGACGTCGAGGACCCCGCGCTGCTCGCGCTGGTCTGGCGCGCGGCGCACGGCCCGGCGGTGAGCGCGCTGCTGGCGCACGGCCGGCGGGCCTTCGGAGCCTCCGCCACGGTGGAGACCCCGGCCTAGCACAGCGCTAATCCCGCGCCGACCGGCGTGCCAGGAGATGAGCTTGCGGGAACCCCCGCTGGGCGTCCTCGCCAGGGGCGCGGACCAGCCGGGCCACCTCGGTGAGCCCGGCTTCGAGCAGCAGCTCCGCCACTCCGTCGGGAGAGTAGCGGTAGGCGAGGGCGACCTTGTGGTCGAACGCCTGCGCCAGCTCCGCGGGATGGTCGTACGCCTGGAAGCTGACCAGGAGATGACCCCCCGGGGCCAGCACCCGGCCGAACTCCGCGAACACCGCGGGCAGGCCCTCGGGCGGCGTGTGGATGATCGAGTAGCTGGAGAGCACCCCGGCCAGGGAGGCGTCCGCCACCTCCAGAGCGGTGATCAGCCCCACCCCGAACCGGAGCCCTGGATGGGCGGCGCGGGCCAGCGCGACCATCTCCGGCGACAGGTCGACGCCGAAGGCGGTGACGCCGAGCCCGCCCAGATGCGCGGTGAGGTGGCCGGGACCGCATCCCACGTCCGCCACGAGACCGTCACCCGAGGCCCGGACCAGCTCGGCGAAGACGGGCAGCAGCGCACGCTCCAGCGGGTCGGCGAGGAACCGCCCGCCGACGAACTCGGCGTACTGGGCGGCGGCCGTGTCGTAGGCGGCACGGGTGGTGGTGAGGAAGTCCGGCTCGGTCATGAGGGGTCATGCTAAAGCCTCCGCAACGGGCGCATTCACGACGGCCGCGCTTCGGTAGCGATCGCTCAGCGCCCGGCCGGGGTGATCGCGGCGATCCGGCCGGCGAGCTCGGCCAGGTGCTCCTGCCAGAGCCCGGCGGCCGGGTCGGGGACCGCGACGATGACGTGGTCGATGCCCAGGGCGGCCAGCTCGCCACACCGCCTGACGCTCTCATCCACGCTCTCACCGGCGGGGATGCGCAGGTGCAGAGTCTTCTCGATCTCCTCGTACGGCCGGCCCAGCCGTTCGCAGTGGGCGCGCAGCACGCCCAGCTTGTGCGGCACGTCGGCCCCGTGCAGCAGGTTGCAGGCGTCGGCGTACTCGGCGACGAGGCGGAGGGTCTTGCGCTCCCCGCTGCCCCCGATCAGGATCGGCGGGCGCGCCTGCGGCGCGTTCAGCGTGCGCTCCAGCCGGTAGTGCGTGCCTTCGTAGGGTTCGTCCTGCTCGCTCCTCATCTGCCGGGCGATTTTGAGCGTCTCCTCCAGGCGCTCGAACCGCTCGGCCAGCGACGGGAAGGGCAGGCCGAGTCCGCGTGCCTCCGCCTCGTACCAACCGGCGCCGATGCCGAGCACGGCCCGGCCGCCGGAGAGCGCGTCCAGGGTGCTGACCTGTTTGATCAGCAGTCCGGGCGCGCGGTAGGGAACGCCGGTGACGAGCGCGCCGAGGGTGACGCGGCTGGTGAGGGCGGCGGCGTAGGACAGCGCGCCGTACGCCTCCAGCATCGGCTCCGTCGCGGGACCGAAGTTCGGTATCTGGAAGAAGTGGTCCATCACCCACAAACTGTGCAGCCCGGCCTCGTCGGCGCCACGGGCCACGGCCGCGAACCGACCGGCGATGGCCGCGTCGCCGCCGGACCAGGCGAAGCGGGAGCAGGACAGGCCAAGTCTCATCAAAAGGCTCCTCTGAAAAAGGTTGCGGGCATGAAAAAACCCTCTCGCCTGCCTGGGTCGCACCCAGGGGCCGAGAGGGCTCCGTGGCAGTCATTATCTCACGGCGTCGGCGCCCCGTCGCGCAGCGCCCGGCGCAGCTCGATCGCCCGGTCGAGGTAGTGGGTGCCCAGCGCGGCGCGGCCGGAGGAGCGGTACAACTCCCCGAGGGTCTGGAACGTGGCCGCCTCCCCGCTCCGGTCACCGAGCTGCTGGAAGATCACCAGTGAGCGTCGTAGCTGGTCGGACCCGTAGGACCGGTCGCCCCGCGCCGCCCGCAGCCCGCCCAGGCTCTGCATCGCGTACGCGCCGCAGTGCCGGTCGCCGAGGCTTTCGAAGATGTCCAGCGCCCGCCCCTGGAGGCTCATCGCCGCGTCGGACTCGGCCTTCAGATCGTGCAGCCGGCCGAGCTGCAGGGACACGCACCCCTCGCGATGGTCGTCGCCGAGCTCCTTGGCCAGCCGCAGCGCCTCACCGAGCCACTGGGACGCCTGGCCCAGATCCCGCAACGACAGGTGGACCCGGCCGATCGCCTGCCGCGCGTACGCCTCACCGCTCTGGTCCCCCACGGCGAGGAACATGGCCAGCGCCCGGCGGAAGGATCCGAGCGCCCGCAGATGCCGGCCGGAGAACTGGTCGGCCGCGCCCAGCCCGCAGATCGAGATCGCCTCGCCCCTCGGGTCGTCCAGCTCGTGGAAGATCGCCCGGGCCCGCCGCAACATGTCGCCGGCCTCGGTGTACCGGTCCTGGTAGAGGCAGACCTGCCCCAGGCCGCGCAGCATGGCGGCCTCGCCGCGCCGGTCGTTCGCCGCGCGGGCGCTGTCGAGGGCCAGGCGGTGGGTGAGCTGCCACTCCTCGTAGCGGCAGTGCAGGTCGAAGTAGGGGACGAGTGCTCCGGCCAGCCCCCACGCGGAGGTGGTCAGGCCGGCGTCGGCGGCCAGCCGTACCGCGTCGACCAGCGTCTCGCGCTCGGCGTCGAACCACGACAGCGGATCGGCGGTCAGCCGCCCGAGCGTCTCCGGCGGCATGCTCCAGCGGGTCGCCTGCTCGGAGGTCAGGCTGAACAGCGTGGTCGGCAGCCGGGTGTTCGCGTGCTCGGCCGCGGTCGTCCAGCCGCCCAGCACCCGGGCCAGCGCCTGCCGCTCGCCGCCGGCCTTGTCCCGGGCGTCGCAGCGCAGCAGGTCGGGCAGCCGGTAGCGGGGCTGGCCGAGGGGGTCGGTGCCGACGAGGCGCAGGAGGTTCGCGTCGACGAGGGTGTCGACCACGGCTTCGGTGCGGTCGCGGTCCAGCACCGCGCCGGCCACCCAGGCGGGCACGGACGCCGGGCCGAGCAGGCCCAGGGCACGGAAGGTGGTGGCCGCGTCGCCAGGGAGCTGCCGGTAGCTGCTCTCGAAGGAGGCGCGTACCTCCAGGTCGCCCGCGCGCAGCTCGTCGAGCCTGGTCGACTCGTCGGCCAGGCGCTGCTGGAGCACGCTCAGCGACCAGCCGGGGCGCGCGGCCAGCCGGGCGCCGGCCACCCGGATGGCCAGGGGCAGGTGGCCGCAGGAGTCGAGGATGGCCAGCGCGGCCGGCCGCTCGGCGGCCACCCGCTCGGCGCCGGCGATCCTGCCCAGGAGCTCCTCGGACTCCGCGGGCGGCAACACGTCCAGTTCGAGCAGCAGCGCGCCGGGCAACTCGGAGATGCGCCGCCGGCTCGTGACGAGCACCGCGCAGCCGTTGCCGGGGAGCAGGGCGCGTACCTGCGCGGTGTCGGCCGCGTCGTCGAGGAAGACGAGCATGGGGTGCTCGGCCAGCAGGGTGCGGTACAGCGTGGCGCGCTCGTGCGCCGTCGGCGGCAGCGCCGCCTCACCGACGCCCAGCGCGCGCAGCGCCTCGGCCAGCAGCTCCGCCGGGTCGGCCGGCGCCGGGTCGGTGCCGCCCAGGCATAAGTGCAGCTGCCCGGCGGGATATCCGGCCCGTACGGCGTGCGCGCAGTGCACCGCAAGGGCCGACTTGCCCACGCCCGGCGGCCCCACCACCACCGCGATCGACGGCGGCCCGTCCGGCTCCCCCTCGCGCGCCGACAACGCCCTCGACAACTCGGCGACGGCGCCGGCCCGCCCAGTGAAGTCCGGCACGTCGGCCGGTAACTGGTGCGGCGCGGGCACCGCCGGAGCGGGCGCCGGCTCAGCGGCCACGCTCGCCCGCGCGGGGTCGCCGGCCGGCCCGGACGGGTGCGCCGGCTCACCGGCCAGCACGGAGGCGTGCGCGTCGCGCAGGTCCTGCCCCGGCTCGATGCCGAGCTCGTCGACCAGTTGCCGCCGGATGGTGGTGTAGGCGTGCAGCGCCTCGGCCCGGCGCCCGGCGTGCTGCAGGGCGAGGATGAGCCGCTGCCAGAGATCCTCGCGGTAGGGGTGCTCGCCGATCAGCAGGCGCAGGTCGTCGATGGCCGAGAGGTACTCCCCGCCGGCCAGCTTCGTGGTGACCAGCTCCTCGGCCGCGGCGAGCCGGGCCTGCGTGAGAGCCCGCAGCCGCGCGTCCCACAGCGGGCTGGCGGGCAGGTCGCTCAGCGGGTCGCCGCGCCACAGCGCGAGGGCCCTGCGCAGCCGCTCGGACGCCTCGCCGGCCCCGTCGCGCGCTCCGGCCACCAGCTCCTCGAACAGCAGCACGTCGAGCTGGGCGGGGTCGACCTCGACCGCGTAGCCGGAGGGGTGGGCCGCGATCCCGGCCCCGGCGCTGGCGAGCACGCCGCGCAGCGAGCTGACGTAGGTGCGCAGGTTGGCCAGCGCGGACGAGGGCGGGTTCCTGGGCCAGAGCACCTCGATGAGCGTGTCCGAGCCGACCGTCTGGTTCGCCTCGAGCAGCAGCGTGGCCAGCAGCAGGCGCGGCTTGTTGCCGGCGATGCGCAGGATGCCGTCCGAGCATCTGACCTGTAAGGGGCCGAGAACACCGAGATTAAGCTGATCAACCACTATGACCGCACCTACTCCTTAGTGGGAGGCATGGCAACCATTTGTCGGGTTGTGCGTTCGAGCTGGCTGAGCCTTTATACCGATTTTGGATGTTCTCTGTACGCCGTACCCGCAATCTTGAGCCCCAGCAGAGATCCATCAGGCTGTTCAGAAAGGCATTCATATGAGACCCACAAGGGTGCTCACGGTGGGGTTCGTCCTCTTATGCGGCCTCGCCGTCGGCCAGTCGGGCTCCGTCGCCCTGGCCGCTCCGACGCCGGCCCCCACACCGGCGGCGACCGCCACGCCGCATCCGAACGACCCGCCGAACACCGCCGAGGTGCCGGCGGTGTCCACCCTGGCGGCGCCGGCCTTCCAGCTCCCGTTCCCCTGCGGGCAGAGCTGGACGGGCAACTCCAGCAACAGCAGCGCCCACCAGTCGTACGAGATCGACTTCAACCGGGGCAGCACGGCCAACGCCGACCTCGGCGACACCGTCTCGGCCGCCGCGGGCGGCACCGTGGTCATCTCCGCCCACCAGGGCTCGACCAACGGCTACGGCAACCTGGTCAAGATCGACCACGGCGGCGGCTGGACGTCGTTCTACGCGCACCTGAACACGCGCTCCGTCGCCTCCGGCGCCACCGTCAGCCAGGGCCAGAAGCTCGGCACGCTCGGCAACACCAGCAAGCCGGGCAACAACATCAGCCCGCACCTGCACTTCGAGGTACGCCAGGGCACCGGCTACCCCGGCAACATCCGTAAGGCCGTCTTCAACGGGACCACCTTCGGCTACCCGACCCAGACGCTGACCTCGAAGAACAAGTGCGGCGCCACCAACCCGCACACGGCCACCTCGGTGTGCGGCAGCGGCTTCAAGGTGATCGACTCCGCGGCACTGGGCACGGCGGGCACCGTCTCCCTGCTCTACAACGCCACCACCGGCGCCAACTGCGTGGCCACGCTCAAGAAGTCGTCCCTCGGCACGGCCACCGCCACCAGCGCCTACCTGGAGGTGCAGGGCAAGACCCGGGCCACCGACAGCGGCAACTTCACCTACTACGCCGGTCCGGTCAAGGCTTCGGCGGCGGGCAAGTGCGTCAAGTGGGGTGGCAAGGCCGGCACGACCGCGTACAACAGCCCCTTCGAGCACTGCGGCTGAACACCACCCCGTTGAGAAGAGAGAAAACTGTGCCAGCCCGATTCCGCCGCTCAGCCGCGCTGCTGACCGGCGCGCTGATCCCCCTGACGCTGCTGGCAGGGCAGCAGCCGGCCGCCGCGTCCGCCCCCGGCCCCGTGGCCGCCGCGTTCGCCAAGGCCGCCGGCACGTACGAGGTGCCGCGTGACCTGCTGGTGTCACTCGCCTACGCGGAGACCCACCTGGACGGGCACCGCGGCGAGCCCAGCGCGAGCGGCGGCTACGGCGTCATGCACCTGGTCACCGCCCGCACGCTGGAGCGGGCGGCGACGCTCACCAAGCGGCCCGTCTCGGCGCTGAAGACCGACGACGCCGCCAACATCACCGGCGGCGCCGCCGTGCTGCGCGCCTACGCCGACGAGCTGGAGCTGAGCGCCGCCGACCGCAAGGACCCCGGCCAGTGGTACGAGGCGGTGGCCAAGTACGGCAACGCCTCCTCCCCTGACGTGGCCAGGCTGTACGCCGACGCCGTCTACGAGCTGCTGGCCAAGGGCATCCGCGGCGCCACCCCGGCCGGCGAGAGCATCACGGCGCCGGCCCGGGCCGTCGTGCCCGACCTCGGCCGCTACGCCGAGGAGGGCCCGAGCACGCTCGCCGCGTCCACGGACTACCCCTCCGCCACGTGGGTCGCGGCCAACAGCGGCAACTACGCCGTCTCCAGCCGCCCGACCAGCGACACCATCGACCGCATCGTCATCCACGTGACGCAGGGCTCCTACGCCGGGACGATCTCGTGGTTCCAGAACGCGGCAGCGAACGTCAGCTCCCACTACGTCGTCCGCTCCTCCGACGGCGCCATCACCCAGATGGTCAGGGAGAAGGACCGCGCCTTCCACGCCGGCGACTACAACCGGCGCTCGGTCGGGATCGAGCACGAGGGCTTCGTGAACAACGCCTCGTGGTTCACCGACGCGATGTACCGCTCGTCGGCGGCGCTGACCCGCAACATCGCCGACCGGTACGGCATCCCCAAGGACCGCACCCACATCGTCGGCCACAACCAGGTCCCGGGCACCGACCACACCGATCCCGGCAGCTACTGGAACTGGACCACCTACATGGGCTACGTCACCGGCGGCAGCGGCGGGGGCACCACGAACCCGCACACGCCCGAGTCGGTGTGCGGCACCGGTTACAAGGTGATCGACTCCGCGGCCCTGGGCACGGCGGGGACCGTCTACCTGCTGTACAACACCGGCAACGGCAACAACTGCGTCGCCACGATCAAGAAGACCTCGATCGGGAAGGCCAGCGCCACCAGCGCCTACCTGGAGGTGCAGGGCAAGACCCGGGTGACCGACAGCGGCAACTTCGCCTACTTCGCCGGTCCGGTGCGGGCCGCCGCGGCGGACAAGTGCGTCAAGTGGGGCGGCAAGGTCGGCACGGCCACCTACGACAGCCCCTTCGAGCACTGCGGCTGACCAGGTGATGACGTGACCGGCAGCGGGGGGTTCGAACCCCCCGCTGCCGGTTTTTTTCGCGCTCCAGCGGGCTCGCCGTTCAGCGCGGATGCGGGCCCGCCGTTCAGCGTGGATCGATCGGCGTCAGCGGGCCGACCGACGCCTCCACCGCGGCGGCCGCGTCCAGGCACACATCCTCGCGGAACCTCGGCCCGATGATCTGCACCGCCTGCGGCAGCCCGCCGGTCACCGACACGGGCACGGCCACCGCGGGCAGCCCGAGCAGGTTGACCGCCACCGTCATGCGCATGGTGTCCGGCCAGTCCGCCAGCCAGCCGCGATCGAGGTCCGACCCCACGGGGAAGGCCGGGCGGGTGCGGACGGGCGCGAGCACCAGCGGCGTACGGCTCATCCAGGCGCTCCACAACCGCGCGATCGACGCCCGCTCCATCATCGGATCGAACGCCGGCTCCCCCGCCGCAGCCGCCCAGACCGGCTCGAACGCCTGCCAGAACCGGACGAACTCCGCCGACGCGATCGCCTCCACAGGCGGCTGCTCCCGCGACACCCGGCCGTAGGCCGACATGATCTGCGTGTAGATCTCACTCGCCCGGACGAGAGCGGGCGCCGTGCCCTCCTCGACGACGTAACCGGCGCCGGCCAGGGCGTCGGCCGCCCGCCGCAGCGCGCCGGCCACCCCGGGATCCAGCTCGGCCCCCGCGACGTCGCTCACCACGCACACCCGCACCGGCCCCGGCAGCGGCGGGCCCTCCAGCGGAGCCGGCACGTGCCACGGGTCCCCGCCGGAGCGCCCGCACATGTGGCCGAACGCCAGCCGCAGGTCCCTGACGTGCCTGGCCACCGGGCCGTGCACGGAGAGCAACTGGAACGCGAACGGCACCGGCCCCGCCTGCTCGCCGGCCTGCGCGATCCTGCCGAGTGACGGCTTCAACGCGGCGACGCCGCAACACTGGGCCGGCCAGCGCAGCGAGCCCGCGCCGTCGTTCCCGATCCCGAGCGGCGACATCCCGGTCGCCACCGCGACCGCCTCACCTCCGCTGGAGGCGCCCGGGGTGTGCCCGGCCGACCAGGGGTTGACCGTCGCGCCGCGCAGCGCGTTGGCGGTGTGCCAGCGCATGCCGAACTCGGGCATGTTCGTCCGGCCGATCGGGATCGCGCCCGCCGCGCGCAGTTCGGCGACCGGGGGCGCGTCGGCGGCGGCCGTCGCCTCCCGCAGCGCGGCGATGCCCAGCGTCGTCGCCGACCCGGCGACGTCGAGGTTCTCCTTGACGGTGATCGGCACGCCGTGCAGCGGGCCGGCCTCCGCGCCCCTGGCCGATGCCCGGTCGGCCGCGTCCGCCGCCGCGAGCGCCTGCTCCGCCAGTGTGACCGTGATCGCGTTGACCCGCCCGTTCACGTCGTCGATCCGGCGCAGGTGCGCCTGCGTCACCTCCCGGCACGACGCCTTCCGGGCGCGGACCAGCTCCGCCAGGTCCGCAGCGCCCAGCTCCCACAACTCCGTCACGTGTCCTCCTCAGGGTGACCGTGCCGGGAAATCTAGAGGGGAACGCCGGAGAACAGCAGTCTTGTCTTTACCGGCGACCTCAGCCGGAGGCCGGAGCGGGCGGAGCGGGAAGGCAACAGTGGCGTGCGCGGCGCCCTGCTGACCCGTTCAGCGATCGTGCCCGGCGTACACGGCGGTGAGCAGAAAGGATGACCGCACCAGCGCGGCCGCGATCCCGGAGTCGTCCCCAGCCGCGCCCATCCGGGCCACCACCCATGGTTCGTGAAACGAACTTTTCGGCGGGCGGCAGGAGAGGTCAGGCGGCGCGTTCGGATGCCAGGACCGCGAGGGGCACGTCATGAGATGATCTAGTTCATGACTGGTCTGCCAGGCACAGGCCGCTGCGGCCGCCACGCTCCCGCAGCGGCAACCGACGCCCCCGCGATGTCCCCGGCTCCGCCACGGGAGCTCCACCGTCCTGACGTGGCGGTTCCGGCCTTTGGACCGGTCCCATGCTGAGCATGGTCCGGGCGGACGCTCCCCGGCACTCGTTGAACGGCGGCCGGCGCAAGCCGGCGATGACCAGCGCCGGGCAGATCTCCGGGTTGCGGCCCCGCGTCCGGCCCGGCGACGGAGGCGACGTGCCCGGCGCGGACGTGGACCTGGTGGACGCCCTGGATCCGGCGACCTGGCGCGTGGTGACCGGCTGGCTGCGGGAGGACGTCTCCACGACCACGCGCCAGGCCAGGTTGCAGGCCCTGGCCTCGTTCCTGCGCTGGCTGCAGGCGACGCGGCCGGCTCTCGATCCGCTCGCGGTCACCGGCACACACCTGGACGCCTACTGCGCGGACGCCCTGTCCGGCGCGGCCGCCGTCGGCACGCGCACGCCGGGCAAGCCCTTGGCGAAGGCGACGGTGGCCAGGAGACGGGCCGCGGTGTCGTCGTTCTACGCCTTCGCCTGGAACGGCGGCGCCGTACGGTCGCCGCACGACACACGGTCGCTCACCATGGACGAGCGGCGGCTGCTGCGCCGGGGCGTCGCGCACCTGGCCGCCGACGGCCGGCAGGCCGAGGCCCTCGCCGTCGCGCTGCTGGAGGCCACCGGCACCTCGGTCGGCGCGCTGGCCGCTCTGACGCCCGAAAGCGTCCACGCCGTGGGCGACCAGGCCGCCGTCATCACGCTGCGCGACCACCGTGGCGACCTCGTCGCCTTCCCCGCGCCGCCGCCGGTCGTCCCCCTGCTGCGCACGTTGTGCCGCAGCAGGTCCGCCGGAGAGCCGCTGATCAGACGGGACGACGGCCGGATCGTGGACCTGGAGTGGGCCGGAGACGCGCTCGCCGACGCCGCCCTCGCGGCCGGCATCCCCCAACGGCGGGCGAAGCTGCTCCACCCCGGCCTGCTGCGCGCCGCCACGGTGACCGAGCTGCTGCACGACGGCCCGGCGGCGGCCGGCGAATAGGGGCTCGTCTTGCGGTGGGCCAGGGCTCGGCTGCGCGCCCTGGCCCGCGTCGCCGGCCTCGCGGGACGCAACGCCTAGCTCTCCGCCGGCGGATCGTCATCCGCCGGGCGGGGCCGGGCGCCCGGGTGGCGGTCGCGCCAGATCAGGAAGACGACGGACGACACCAGCGCCCAGGCCGCCAGCACCAGGAACGGCATCGCCCGCTGGTGCCCGCCGAAGTAGACGGCGGTGTGCTGGGCGTTGATCGACGCCCCGGGCGGAAGCCAGCGCCCGATGACGCCCAGCGGCGACGGCAGCAGCGGCCACGACACGGCCCCGCCCGAGGACGGATTGCCGAGCAGCACCATCAGCCCCCACGTGGGCAGCATCGCCCAGCGCCGGACGAGCGTGTTGAACATCGTGAACACCATCCCGGAGGCGAACATGGTCAGCGCCAGGATGAACCAGGACTCCAGGAGCGGCAGGTCGAGCGCGCCCAGCAGCCAGTCCACGACCGCGACGATGGACAGCGCGCCCAGCACCGAGTACGCCACGGTGAAGGCGATGCGCTCGCCCGGGGCCAGCGGACCGGCGTTGGCGCTCAACTGGATGGCTCCGATGAACCCGATGATCACCGCGGCGAGGGTGATGTAGAAGAGCGCGAGCCCGCGCGGGTCGCCACGCTGGAGCGGCTTCATGTCGGCCAGCGTCAGCCGCATCCCCACGGCGGGCGCCGCCTTCGCGGCCGCCTCGCCGAGCACCTGCGCCACCGACGCGCCCGAGGCGCTCGACACGTACAGCGTGACCGTGGCCCCCCGCACGACCAGCACCCCCAAGACCTGCTGCTCCTCGACCTTCTCCTTGGCGGCCTCGAAGGACTTCTCGAAGGAGGGGACCATCGAGGCGCCCAGCGCCTTCTCCATGCTGGACAGGAAGGCCTTGCCGCGCTCGGTCGGGTGCGCCACGCCGACGATCGACACCGGGATGCGGTGCGGGGTCGGGTCGGCCATGGCGTAGGTGTAGGACCCGGCGAAGAGCCCCGCCGCCGCGGCGAGGATCAGCACGAGGACGGTCGCGGCGAAGTACGGGGACCCTCTGAAGGCCGCCCATGCCCGGCCCATCCGGTGGTCCATGCCCACACGCTAGGCAGCGGCCCGCCGCCGGCTCCCGCTGACACGCGACCTGTGACGGCTTGCGAAGCGTTTCAGGGGGCGGCCGTGACTCACCGGGGAGGAGGCGAAGCCGGCGCGGAAAGGCCGCTGCCCACGCCGTCCAGGACGATGTCGAGCAGCCGGTCGGCCTGGGCCGCGCCGTCAGGCTCGTGCTCGGTGGCCAAGGAGATGGCGTTGACGAGCGTGAGCAGCTCGACGATCGAGATGCCGGGACGAACGGCGCCCGCCTCGCGGGCACGGGTCAGCAGCCCCTGCCCGGCGTTCACGATCATCGTGTGGCAGGTGGCCCCGAGGGCAGGGTCGCCGGAGCCCCGCATCAGGGAGGCGGCCAGGCCGCGGTTGGACGCGGCGTGCGTGACGACGGCGCGCACCCAGGTTGCCAGGGCCTGACCAGGATCGGGGCCGGTGGCCAGCTCGTCCGCCGCCGCGCACAGGGCCTCGACCTTGCCGTGGAAGACGGCCTCCAGCAGGCGCCGGCGAGAGGGGAAGTGCCGGTGCAGGGTGGCCGACCCGACGCCGGCGTCCCGGGCGATCTCTTCCAGGGACGCCTCGGCGCCGTACTCGGCGATGGCCGCCGTGGCGGCGGCCAGGATGCGGTCGTAGTTGCGGCGCGCGTCCGCCCGCCTGGGCCGTTCGGGCGAGGTCGTACGGCTGTCCTGCGGCATGTGCTCTCCGGCGGGCTTGCAAAACGGGGTGGCCCTCCATATTGTACTCAATCGTAAACGGAGGGGTACCCCAATTAAGGGGTTGCCTTGGCATGCGAGCTTCCTGGAGAGACACCCATGCACACAGCGGACAAGATCATCGTGGTGGTGGGGGCGACCGGCCCGCAGGGACGGGCCGTGACGGCACGACTGCTCGCCGACGGCTGGCGGGTGCGGGCGGTGACCCGCGATCCGGGCTCCATCCGCGCCCAGGCCCTGGCACAGGCGGGGGCTCAGCTCGTACGGGCCGAGATGGAGGACATCGGCTCGCTCGTCATCGCGGCCGAGGGCGCGTACGGCCTGTTCAGCGTCCAGCCCACCATCGGATCGCCGGGCACCCCGGAGGGCTTCGCCGCCGACGACGAGGTGCGCTGGGGCGGCAACGTCGCCGACGCGGCGCACGCGGCCGGGGTGCGCCACCTGGTGTACTCCTCGGTCGCCGGCGCGGGCCGCCACGACACCGAGAAGTTGCCGCAGAACGTCGTGAGCAAGTGGCGGATCGAGCGGCACATCCTGCGGCTGGGCCTGCCGGCGACGTTCCTGCGCCCGGTCTCCTTCATGGAGAACTACACCGGCCCGTACCACCTGCACGACGGCGCCGTGGCCACCGCCTTCGAAGCCGGCGTGCCCCAGCAGATCATGGCCGTCGACGACCTCGGCGCCTTCGCCGCCCTGGCCTTCGCCCGGCCGCAGGAGTGGATCGGCCGGGCGGTGGACCTGGCCGGGGACGAGCTGACCCCGGTGCGGATCGCCGCCGCCATCTCCGAGGAGATCGGCCGGTCCCTGCCGTACGTGCAGATCCCCATCGAGGTGCTCGCCGCGGCGGGCGAGGAGTTCGCCTTCTCCTACAACTGGCTCAACGGGCGCGGCTGGCGGGCCGACGTCGCCTTCACCCGCGACCTGCACCCCGGCCTGATGGACCTGCGCACCTGGCTCACCAGAACCGGAGCGGCCCAGATCACCGCCTTCCTGGCCGCCCAGGAAGACGCCGCGCAGGAAGGCACCGTGGAAGGCGCCGCGCGGAGCGGCTTGGAGCAGGGCCGGTGAGCGAGCGAACCCGGCCCGACCTCGGGCAGAGCGGAGCAGGGCCGGTGAGCGAGCGCCGTCGGCCCGATCTCGGGCAGGTCGGCATCTGGGCCGGTGAGCTGGACCGCTATCGCGCCACCACCGTCCGCGACGCGGCCACCGCCGTCGACGACCTGGGCTACCGGGCCCTGTGGTTCCCCGAGACGACCGGCCGCGAGGCCATGGCGCAGGCCGCCATGCTGCTGTCGGCCACCCGCCGGGCCGTCGTCGCCACCGGCGTGGCGAGCGTCTACGCGCGCGACGCCGTCACCACCGCGGCCGCGCAACGCACCCTGGACGAGGCGTTCCCCCGGCGGTTCCTGCTCGGCCTCGGCATCAGCCACCCCGCTCTGGTCACCGGTGTGCGCGGCCACCGCTTCGGCCCGCCGCTGGCGACCATGCGCGGCTACCTGGACGCGATGGACGCGGCCCCGTTCGGCCCGCCGGGCACCGCACCCGCACCCGCACCCGGATCCGCATCGGCATCCGCATCGGCACCGTCACGCGTCCTGGCCGCGCTGGGCCCGAAGATGCTCAAGCTGGCCGGCGAGCGGGCCTGGGGCGCGCACCCGCTGGGCATGCCGGTCGAGCACACCCGCAACGCCAGGAGACTGCTCGGCCCACAGCCCCTGCTCGCCGTCACCCAGCTCGTCGTCCTGCACCCCTCCCGCCCGGCCGCGACGGGGCTGGCCCGCGCCCACGCCGCGGCCGCCCTCCCCAACCGCCGCACGCTCCTGCGCGACCTGGGCTTCGACGACCCCGAGTCGCTGGACGACCGGCTGGTGGAGGCGCTCATCGCCGTCGGCGGACCCGATGACGTCGCCCGGCGGGTGCACGAGCACCTCGCGGCCGGCGCGGATCACGTCAGCCTCAACGTGCTCACCGAAACACCGGACGAGCCGCCGCTGCGTCAGTGGGAACAGCTCGCCGCACGGCTCCTGTGAATGACGGAGGCAGGCTTTCCGTCTGAGATCGTGCCGGCCGGTGCGTAGCGCCCGGCGGCCGTGCTGCCGTTCGCGCAAAACCGGCTACGACGTCGAGCTGCTGGACCCCGTTCCCCTGCACGTGCGGCGGGCCGCGGAGCTGACCGGGGTGACCGCGCGGCTGGGCGACGCGCGGCGCCTGCCGGTCCCGGACGCGAGCGTGGACGCGGTCCTCCTGCTGGGCCCGCTCTACCATCTGGCCGAGGTGCCGCGCGAGTTCGCCGACGCCGGGCTTCCCGAAGCGGCGCAGTACGGGGTGGAGGGCGCGTTCTGGTTGTACGGCGACGTCAACGACTGGCTCGACGACCCGGAACGCCGGGCGCTCATGCTCGACGCCCAGCGCTCGATGGAGTCGGTGCCGACACTGCTCGGAGTCAGCGGCCACCTGCTCACCGTGGCCCGCCGGGCGGGCTGACCACGGCGGCGCCAGGTCACTGTGGCCCGCCGGGCGGCCTGAGCAGGGCGGTGCCGGGTCACCCGTCCAGCCGGCCGGTGAGGATCTCGCACATCTCGGCCACGGGTTCGGGCAGGTTCATCTCCAGGTGGGTGCACTGCACGTCGTGCTCCTCCAGCGCACCCCGCACGTGCGGCTGCCAGGCCGCCGCCCACGAGTCCTCCTCGTTCAGGGCCGCGTGGAAGTACAGGACGTCGCCCTCGTAGACCGGCGACTCGTACTCCTTCATGATGGCGATGTTGTTGGCGACCACCGCCGCCGCCTTGTCCAGCAGGCTCTCGTGCTCGCGTACGTTGACGAACCGGTTGAGGTAGTCCTCGATGCCGGCGCGGGCGTCGGTCTCCGGCAGATCGTCCAGTTGCTTGAAGACGCTGCTGGGCGCGCAGTCCAGCAGCGCGAGCAGGGCCACCTCGTGCCCGCGCCGGACGAGCGCCTCGGCCATGGCGTGCGCGAGCGTGCCGCCGAACGACCAGCCGACCAGGTAGTAGGGCCCGGTGGGCTGAAGCGCGAACATCTCCGCCAGGTAGTCGTCGATCATCTCCTCGACGGTCGCGGGCAGCGCGGTCACGTCGCTGTAGCCGCGCGCCTGGATGGCGTAGATGGTCCGGTTCTGGAGCTGGGGCAGGAAGCTGAAGTACGACCAGCCCAGGCCGCCGCCGGGGTGGAAGAGCCACAGCGGCGCGCTTTCGCCCTCGGTCTGCAGCGGCAGCACCACGGCGAACGGGTCGTCCATGCTCTCCGGCACGGTGCCGGTGCTCAGCAGCGCGGCGAGCCGGCCCGCGGTCGAGTACCGGAAGATCACCCGGATGGGCATGTCGACGCCGAGCGCCTTGCGGATGCGGCCGAGCAGGCGGGCCGCCAGCAGGGAGTGGCCGCCGAGGTCGAAGAAGTCGTCGTCCAGGCCGACCTCGTCCAGCCCGAGCACCTCGGCGAACAGCCCGCACAGGATCTCCTCGCGCGGGTTGGTCGGGCGGCGGCGGTTCGAGCCTTCGGTGTAGTCGGGCGCCGGCAGCGCGCCCCGGTCGAGCTTGCCGCTGGTGGTCTTCGGCAGCGCCTTGAGCGGCACGACGGCGGCCGGCACCATGTACGCGGGCAGCCGCCCGTGCACCACGTCCGGCAGGCTCGCCAGCAGCGCGGGGACCTCGACGCCCTCGTGAGCGGGCACCACGTACGCGATCAGCCGCTGGTCGCCGGGCCGGTCCTCGCGGACGACGACCACCGCCTGACCCACGTCGGGATGGGACAGCAGAGCCGCCTCGATCTCCCCCGGCTCGATCCTGATGCCGCGGATCTTGACCTGGAAGTCCACCCGGCCGGCGTACTCGACCTGGCCGCCGGCGTTCCACCGGGCCTGGTCGCCGGTGCGGTACATGCGCCCGCCCGGCGCGCCGTACGGGCAGGGCACGAAACGCTCGGCGGTCAGGGCGGGGCGGCCCGCGTAGCCGCGGGCCAGTTGCGCGCCCGCCACGTACAGGTCGCCCACGACGCCGGGCGGCACGGGGCGCAGCGCGGCGTCCAGCAGGTAGAGCTGGGTGTTCCAGACCGGTGCGCCGATGGGCACGACCTCATTGCCCAGGCGGTGCCGCCACGAGGTGACCTCGACCGTCGTCTCGGTGGGGCCGTACAGGTTGTGCACGTGCACGTCCGGCAGCAGCCGCAGGACGCGGTCGGCCAGCTCGGGGGCGAACACCTCGCCGCCGACCTCGATCCACCGCAGGCTCTGGCAGCCGGCCGCGGCCGGCTCGGCGACGAACGCCTCCAGCAGCGACGGGACGAAGTCGGCCTGGGTGATCCGCTGCTCCTGGATGAGCCCGGCCAGGTACGCCGGGTCCTTACGGCCGTCGGGCCGCGCGATCACCATGGCCGCGCCCACCTGGAGCGGCGCGAACAACTCGGGCACCGACGCGTCGAACCCGATCGAGCTGGCCAGCAGCACCCGGTCCTCGGGGAAGAGCCCGAAGTGCTCGATCCCCCACGCGATCCTGTTCATGATCGCGCCATGCGGGACCAGCACGCCTTTCGGCCCGCCCGTGGAGCCGGAGGTGAACAGCGCGTAGGCGGCGTTCGACGGCTCCAGGCGCACGCCGGGGTCCGTGGCCGGCCGGCCGGAGACGTCCGGCAGCTCGTCCAGCACGAGCACCGGGCGGGCGCTGTCGCACATGTACGCGACCCGCTCGGCGGGCAGGTCGGCCTCGATCGGCAGGTACGCCGCGCCGGACTTGACCACCGCGTAGATCGCCACCACCATCTCGAACGAGCGCGGGATCCGCACCCCCACCAGCGTCTCCGGGCCCGCGCCACGCTCGATCAGCCAGTGCGCCAGCCGGTTGGCCCGCTCGTTCAGCTCCCGGTAGGTCAGCGTGCGGCCCTCGTACACCAGCGCCACCCGGTCAGGCGTGCGCGCCGCCTGCGCCTCGAACGCCCCGGCCAGGGAGATCTCGGGCAGCGCCAGCGCCGTGTCGTTCAGCTCGGTCAGCAGCCGGTGCCGCTCCGGCGTCTCCAGGACGTCCACCGCGCGGATCCGGACGGCGGGGTCGGCGGCGGCCTGCTTCAGCACGCGGACGAGACGGGCCGCGAGGGCCTCCACCGTGCTCCGGTCGAACAGCTCGGTGGCGTACTCGATGCTCCCCAGCACGCTGCCGCCGTCCTCGGGCGCGAGCGTGAAGTGCAGGTCGAACTTGGCGGTCCCGGTCGCGGTCAGCTCGAAGGCCACGTCCAGACCGGGCAGGCGCACGCTCGACTTGGAGGTGTTCAGCCAGACGCACATCACCTGGAACAGCGGCTGGTAGGCCGTGGAGCGCTCGGGGTTGAGCGACTCCACCAGCCACTCGAAGGGCACGTCCTGGTTGTCGTAGGCCGCCAGCGCCTTGTCGCGCGTCTGCTCCAGCAGTTCGGCGAAGGTCGGGTTCCCCGACAGGTCCAGCCGGAGCACCCACGTGTTGACGAAGAACCCGACCAGGTCGTTCAGCGCCTCGTCGGTGCGTCCGGCGATCGGGTTGCCGAGCGGCAGGTCGTCCCCGGCGCCGTGCTGCTGCAGCAGCACCGCCAGGGCCGCCTGCACCACCATCGACATCGTCGCGCCCCTGCTCGCGGCCAGCCGTTCCAGGGCCGCGTGCAGCTCCGCGTCCAGCCCGAACTCCACCAGATCGCCGTGATGGCCGGCGACCGTGGGGCGTGGCCGGTCGAGCGGGAGCCGCAACGGTTGCGGCACGCCGTCCAGCTCTTTGCGCCAGTACGCCATCTGGTCCTGGGCCACGCGGCTGGGAGCCGTCTCGTCGCCCAGCAGCTCCCGCTGCCACAACGTGTAGTCGGAGTACTGCACCGGCAGCGCCGGCCACGCGGGCGCCCGCCCCGCGCTGCGGGCCGAGTAGGCCTCGACGAAGTCCCGCCCGAACGGCGCCGCCGACTCGCCGTCGCAGGCGATGTGGTGCGTGATCAGCACCAGGACGTGCTCGTCCGGCGCCGACCGCAACACGCACGCCCGCACCGGCAGCTCGGCCGACAGGTCGAACGGGTGGGACGCGGCCTCCGCCACCGCGCCGGTCACGCCCTCCGGCGTCACCTCGATCACCGGCACGTCCAGGCGCACCTCCTCGGGGGGCACGATCCGCTGGAACGGATTGTCCTCCACCTCGACGAACACCGTGCGCATGCTCTCGTGCCGCACCACGATGTCGCGGACGGCCGCCGCGAGGGCATCGGTGTCCAGGTCGCCCGTGAAACGCAGGACGAGCGGCAGGTTGTAAGTCGCGGAGGGGCCCTCCAAGCGTTGGATGAACCAGAGCCGGCGCTGGGCGAAGGACAACGGGTACACTTCGACTCCTTAATCGCGATGATCAGGCTGCGGCGAGCAGTTCCAGCAATTCGTCGTTGTAAAAGTCGCCGACATCGCAGACGCCGGAGAGAGTGGCGAAGTAACGGTCCACCATGGCCTGGTTCCCGGCGATCGCCTGAAGCAGGAAAAGGCGTTCCTGAGGGACTCTGAGTTCCGCCACGGTGAGCGTGCTGCGGTAGAAATCCATGAAACGATCCTGCACGTCGCGCGCGTAGCGGCGCAGGGCGCGGTTGAGCGCGCTCTCGTCATGGAGGCCGGCGCCGATGTGCTCGGTGAGCAGGCGCGCCTGGGTGAAGGCGTCGGTGATGCCGCGCGCGGCGATGGAGTCCTTGTGGTGCACGGCGTCACCGACGAGCGCCCAGCCCGGCCCGTACGCCTCGCGGAAGAAATTGCGCTGCTCACCCGTGCCGTAGAGCTGCTCGGCCTGCCGCGACTCCGCCAGCCGCGCACCGAGCGCGGGCGCGGTCTCGCGCACGGCCGCCAGATACGCCGATTGGGCGTCGAGCCGCACGTGGTTGAACTCCGCCTGCGGGAAATAGGCCATCACCAGCGTGAGACCGCCGTTGGTGGGGACCGCGCCGACCCAGCGCCCCGGCTTCTCGTACAGCTCGAAGTTCGCCGGCAGCCCGTCCCAGTAGCTGTAGTAGGTGCAGGTCATGCGCGCGTCCTCGATCCGGGTCGGCGCCTTGACCTGGCGGGCGACCAGCGAGCGCATGCCGTCGGCGCCGACGACCAGCCGGGCCCGCTCGACGGAGTCGCCCGCACGCGTCCTGACCTTGACGCCGGTCACCCGGTCGCCGTCGAAGACCAGCTCGCGGACCTGGCATTCCTCCCGCAACTCGACGCCGGCGGCGACGGCGGCGTCCGCGAGGATCGGGTCGAGCAGGAAACGCCGGGGGGCGTACGCCGCGCGCTGCCCGCCGGCCGGCAGGGAGCAGCCCTCCACCCGGACGCCCGGGGTCTCATAGCTGGCGTGGTCGAGCGGCGGGCAGCCGGTGTCCCGTACCTTCTCCAGCAGTCCCCACTCGTCGAGCAGCGCCACGCCGGGCTGGTGAATGTAGTGGGAGGAGAGCTTGTCCTGCGGAAAGCGGGCCTTTTCAAGGAGCAGAACGCGATATCCGGCGCGCGCGAACAGCATCGCCGTCGGTGACCCCGCGCACCGCGCACCGACAACTATGACGTCGTACATGGCGCCTCCGATCCTGCGTGACTTTCGAGAGAAGAAACTCATCACAGGCTAGGAAGATCATGAAGAGCGGGTCAACGAACACGATCGCGAACGCGAATTCCGTCCCGCTGGCGAGACGGGGCGCGCGGGGAACGGCGCCGGCCGCTACTATTCGGCCGGCGCTTTGACTCGATGATGTCCGAGCCGTCAGATTGATCAGTTGACGTTGTTCGCCGGTTCGTTTTCCTCAGCGGCCTGGAGCAGGATCCGCAACAGGTCCTGCGGAGCGTCGCGCATGAGGTTGTGGCCGCCGTCCAGCGCGTGCGTCGTCCAGGCGGAATCCTCGCGCAGCCGCTCGTAGACCTCGGTGAAGGGGGACGGGCCATCCCAGCCCGCGGCGTAGACGTAGTCCCTGCGCCGCAGGTGCGCGAGGTCGCCGGTGAGCTGGAGCGGCTGCAGCACCGAGGCGAGCGGGTGCGGAGTGGCGCGCGGGTCGAAGAAGGGCAGGGTCCGCACCGAGTAGCCGGTCTCCACCACGTTCATGTACCACTTGCGCTCCTGGTCGGTGACGAGGCTCCAGCAGGAGTCGTCGTGACCCGGCACCATGGCGTCCACGTACACCAGGGAGCTCACCCGCTCCGGCGCGCGGTCGGCGGCTCCGGTGATCACCATGCCCCCGTAGCTGTGGCCGACCAGCACCGCGTCCCGGACGTCCGCGACGGCCAGCAGGGCGGTCACGTCCTCGATGTGCGTGTCCAAATTCACCCCGCCGTGCAGCAGATGGCTGCGCTCGCTGAGGCCGGTCAGCGTCAGCGCGTGGACCGCGTGCCCCTCGGCGCGCAGTGCGTGGCTGAGCTCGTCGAAGCACCAGCCGCCGTGGCACATCCCGGGGATGAGCACGAACGTCGCCATGATCTTCACTCCTTCGGTCGGATTCAAACGGATGTCTTGCCGCTGACGCGGCCCCCGGCGACGGCGGTCACGGCGGCCACCGCGCACAGGATCGCCGTCCACGCCAGGGTGGCCTCGGTCGAGGTGTGATCGGCGACCACCCCGGCGATCCACGGCCCGGCGGTCTGCCCGGCCGCGAACACCGTGGTGAAGGCCGCCAGCGTGGCGGTCCAGTCGGCCGGCCGGACGTTGCCCTTGATGAGCGCCGTCACGGCGGCCGGAACCCCCATGAACGTCGCCCCGTAGACCAGCGCGGAGGCCAGGATGACCAGCGGCGCGGGCGCCACCAGGGCCAGCGCCGCTCCCCCGCCCAGGACGGCGAGCAGGGTCGCCAGGGCGCGGGTGCCCGGCCACTCGGCGGTCGGGCGGCTCCACAGCGCGGGCGCCGCCACGACGGCCAGGCCCAGCACCGTCCAGGTGAGCACCACCTGCCCGAGCGGGGCGTGGCGGTCGGCGAGGTAGGCGGACAGGAACGTGATGTAGGTGATGTAACCGGCGGCGAACAGCAGGTAGGCCAGGGCGACCCCCCACAGCGGGCGCACCCGGGCCCGGCCCGCCGTCCCGTCCTGGGCGTCGCCGCCCGTGCCCGCCGCGCTCCAGCTCGCCACGGTCGCCAGCCCCGCAGCCACGGCCAGGCAGATCCAGGCCAGGCGCCACTGCTCCCCCAGCACCGGGACGGTCACCCCGCTGACGAGGATGCCGAGGCCGGTGCCGGCGAAGTAGACGGTGATGGGCGTGCCCGACTCCGCGCGGGCGGCCACCCGCGAGGCGATCACGCCGCCGGCGATGAACACGACCGCCCCCGCCGCTCCGGCCGCGGCCCGCCAGGCCAGCAGCGCCAGGTAGGCGTCGCTCGCGACCGTGGCGGCCAGCGCCACGGCGGTGAGCACCATGCCCGCGCGGAAGGCGGCGGCGGTGCCCCATCGGCGGACGATCGCGGCGGTCGCGAGCGCGCCGAGGAGGTAGCCGAGCCCGTTCGCGGCGCTCATCGCCCCGGCCTCGGCCAGGGTCCAGCGCAGGTCCTCGCGCATGGCCGGCAGGACCAGCCCGTAGGCGAAGCGCGCGAGCCCGAGCGCCGAGGCGGTGCCGAGCGCCAGCCGCGCCGCCTGCCAGAAGGCTGTCCGCGTCATCCTCTCCCCCAAGATAGAACCGATCGGTACGGCGAGGATGCTAGCAGAGAACGAACCGATCGGTACCATCGGCTTGCTTTCGCGGTACTCGCAGGCGTATATTCGTCTACGAGTAAGAAGGAGATGAGCGAAGATGCCGAAACAGCGCAAGGTCGCCAACCTGCTGGCGCTCGCGGTGTTGTCCGCCCTCGCCCATCGCCCCATGCACCCCTACGAGATCGCCGCGGCGCTGCGCGCCTGGGGCAAAGATCAGGACATGGAGATCAAGTGGGGGTCTCTCTACACCGTCGTCCGCAACAT
This sequence comes from Nonomuraea sp. NPDC002799, assembly GCF_053592075.1. Taxonomy (NCBI): domain Bacteria; kingdom Bacillati; phylum Actinomycetota; class Actinomycetes; order Streptosporangiales; family Streptosporangiaceae; genus Nonomuraea; species Nonomuraea sp. NPDC002799. The sequence goes on along the minus strand of NZ_JBSFVA010000021.1, from coordinate 136,390 downwards.
GGACAAACACGGCTTCATCGCGGCGGTGGAGAGTGTCCGTGAGGGCCGCCGGCCCGAGCGCACCGTCTACTGCATCACCGACGCCGGCCGCGCCGAGCTCGTCGACTGGGCGCGCGAGCTGGTCTCGACCCCCATGCCGGAGCAGCCCCGCTTCCGCGCCGGCCTGTCGGTGCTGAGCGCGCTGCACCCGGACGAGGTCGTGGACCTTCTGCGGCAGCGGCTGGAGCGGGTCGAAGGCGGCATCACGGCCGCCCGTGACGCGTTCGCGGAGCACGCGCGGCAGGTCCCGCGCCTGTTCCTGGTCGAGCTGGAGTATGACCTGGCCATCCAGGAGGCGGAAGCGGCCTGGATCCGCTCGCTGCTCGCCGAGCTCACCTCGGGTGCCTACCCGGGGCTCGACGTGTGGCGGGCCTTCCACGAGACCGGCGAGCTGCCCGCCGAGGTGGCGGAGCTCGCGGAGAAGAGCAGCACCACGGAGTAAGTGACGGCCCCGGCGCGGTGCGTCAACACCACGCCGGGACCTGTTCCTCGAACCACACCTGGGAAGGCGCCCGGCCCGAGGCGGCAACCACGAGGATAGCCTGGCTCCCTCCCAGAGCGGTTCGACGGCAAGCGAACCGATCACTCAGGGAGAAGATCATGACCGAGGTCAGGACAGCGATCGTCATCGGCGGCGGCATCGCCGGTCCCGTGGCGGCACTGGCGCTGCGGCGGGCCGGCATCGAGGCCACCGTCCACGAGGCGTACACCAACACCGCCGACGGCGTCGGGGGCACGCTCGCGCTCGCGCCGAACGGCGTGGCCGCCCTGGCCGCCGTCGGCGCGGACGCCGCCGTGACCGCGATCGCCACGCCGATCACCCGCTCGGCCATGTCCATGGGCGGCAAGCACCTGGACATGCCCGGCCTGACCGGCCTGCCACCGCTGCGACTGGTGCACCGCAGCGATCTCTACCGCGTCCTGCATGACCACGCCGTCGCCGGCGGGGTGCCCATCGAGTACGGCAAACGGCTCGTCAGCGCGGACGAGAGCGGGACCGGCATCACCGCGAGGTTCGCCGACGGCAGCACCGCCACCGCCGACATCCTCATCGGGGCCGACGGCATCCACTCGACCGTCCGCCGGCTCATCGACCCGGACGCCGCCGGCCCCCGCTTCACCGGAACGCTCGGCTTCGAGGCGGTCGCCCGGCACGAAGTGCACGCCCAGCCCGGCACGATGACCTTCGCCTTCGGCAGGCGCGCCTACTACCTCTACGTGCCGGAGCCCGGCGGCGGCACCCGGTGGGGCGCCAACCTGCCGCAGGAGCGGCCGATGAGCCTCACCGAGGCCCGCGCGGTGCCCGCCTCCGACTGGTTGCGGACGCTGCGTGCCGCCTACGCCGACGACGATCCCGGCCGGGAGTTGTTGCTGACCACCGACGCCGACGAGCTGCAGGTGGTGGGCTCGCTGCAGATCATGCCGCCGGTCAGGCACTGGCATCGCGGCCGGATGGTGCTGGTCGGCGACTCCGCGCACGCACCCTCCAACAGCTCGGGCCAGGGGGCGTCGCTGGCCGTCGAGAGCGCGGTGCAACTGGCTCGCTGCCTGCGCGACCTGCCCGACGTGCCGGCGGCGTACGCCGCCTTCGAGCGGCTGCGGCGCAGGCGCGTGGAGAAGGTCGCCGCCCGCGCGGCGCGGATCAACCAGGCCAAGGCCCCGGGGGCGGTCGGCAGGGTGCTCATGCCGCTGCTGATGCCGCTCATGACGAAGATCGTGATGAATCCAGAGCGGACGATCGGTCCCGAGCAGCGCTACGTGATCGACTGGGACGCCCCGGTGACGGCGGACCCGGCACTGGTGTGACGGCTGCGGGGTGGCCGGCGACGGACGTCCCGCCTGTGCTCTACGGTTGCTGGTGTGCCGTCGGTGAAGGTCGAATGGGCCGTGTTGTCCGCTGCGGACCTGGCCGGGATCGTTGAGCTGGCCCAGCGCTGCCGGCAACATGACGGCGGTCTCCAGGCGACCGCCGCGCCCGCGTTCCTGGAGCGTCGTTACACCGGCGCCGAGGTGACGGCGCTCGGCGCGTTCGGCGCCGGCCGGTTGCTCGCCTGCGGCTCAGTGCGCCCCTGGCGGGGCGCCGGCGCGGCGGTGGGGCTCGTCGATCCCGGCCACCGCGGGCACGGCCTGGGCGCACGCCTCCTCGACCAGCTCCTCGACCTGGCGAAGACCTGGTCGGACCGCCTCCAGGTGGAGACCGAGTCGCTGACGCCGGCGGCGGATGAGCTGTTCCGGTCGCGCGGCCTGGAGCAGACGTTCGCGGAGGACGTCTACCACCGCGACCTGGCGACTCCGCTGCCGCGCGTGCCGCTGCCGGCCGGCGTCACGGCCGAAGAGTGGACGGAAGACAACCAGGACGCCTTCTACACCGCCTACCGGGCGTCCTTCGCGGACCGCCCGGGCTTTCCCGGCTGGTCACCCGGGCAGTGGCTCGACTGGCTGGCCGACGACACGTTCCTGCCGGGCTGCTCGCTCGTGGCGCGCGCGGGCGGCGGCGCGCCGGTCGGGTTCGTGACCTGCGGGCAGGAGTTCCTGATCCAGGTCGGCGCCGTGCCCCGATGGCGGCAGCGCGGCCTCGGCCGCGGGCTCGCGGTCGCCGCGCTCGAACGTATGCGCGCCGGCGGCGGCACCGAGGTCTTCCTGGACGTCAACGTCAACAACCCCGCCTCCGCCGCCCTGTTCCAGGGTCTCGGCTTCTCCGTCGTGGCCAGGCGCGCCCGCTACGAGCCTCGGGACGCCCGAACCGGCCACTGACCCGGCGCTTCGCCGAAGCGCCCGGACAGCCGCGCGGGCGCCGGAAAAGCTTGATCGACTTCGCGGCGGCGGCTGGTTAAGGTGGGACGTTCTCCGTCTCACCCCCCCAGGAAGTGTCACGTGCCCAGTCGCTATCGTTCAGGCCGTCCCGCCCTGCTCGTCGCGGGTCTGTACCTCGTCGTGCTGGCGGTCGCCGCCGTGATCGCGCTGACCACCGGCGATGTCGCTCTGTTGTGGCGGCTGACGCTGTTCACGGAGGTGAGCGAAGACGTCCCGGTGACGTGGCCGAACGTGCTCGTCGTGGCCCTGATCGGCCTGCCGTGGGCCTGGGCGCTGTGGCAGAGCCTGCGCGGGCCGCTGGCGGGGCCGCCGCCCACGCTGGACAGGAGCACACGGTGGCTTCGGGTGGCGCTCTACGTGGCGGCGGCCCACTGGCTGCTCACCCTGTTCCTGCCGGTCCGGCCCTGGTGGGCGGCCCTGCTGGAGGGCGCGGTGATGGGGGTTGTCGTGCTGCTGTTCCACCCGGTGCTGGGAGACAGCCTGGAGCACGCCGGCATGGCGCGGGCCGCGGGCGTCCTGGCGTACGGCGGCGCGGCCGTCCTTGAGGTGCTCGACGTCCTCGACGTGTCCACGCACCCCCTGCTGCTCCTGCTCTGCCTCCTGGCGGGCCTGGTCTGGACGGTGCTGGTCCTGCGGGCGCAGCGCTGGGACGGCCGCTGGCACGGGGACACCGTCGTGTACGGCATCGCCGCCCTGGCGGCGCCGCTGCTGCTTCCGCTGCTGGGCCTGCTGCTCCTCAGCGAGACCGACATCTACGCGCAGGTCGCGGCGGCGGGTGGCGTTCTGACGCTGATCTGGCTGGCCCGCTCGGCCCACGACCTCGCCGACCCGCGCCACCATGCCGCTCCGGCGCCGGCCCCCGTCTCCACTGAACCGCTCTAGCCGAGCTGCCGCCTCAGCGAGGTGATCGCACCCAGCCGCAGGCGCTGATGCGGTGGACGAGCCGGGTGATCGTTGACTAATCTGTGGGCTTATGTCCAGTCCTGAAGCATCAAGACGCTAGCCACCGGTCCTTCGGTGGCTTCCTGGGATGTCCTGCGGCAGCGCCGTCGCTGAGGTCGAGCGCGCCCTTTCCGCCATCCTTGCCACCGGATCACCGTCGTATGGACTGATGCTTTCCAGGAGTTCCGTCACCGTCGTGGTGCCGAGCCTGGTCCTCTCTTTCACGCGGTAGCGCCCGCGCGCCCCGGGATGAACGCCCGTTTCGCGCGGCGGCGCGCCGCGTCGTCCTGATGCTGTTCTCTCAACGTGGTCGTGGAGTTTTCTGCTCATGCCCTTCGCCATCTACCTCCTCGGACTGGCGGTCTTCGCCCAGGGAACGTCCGAGTTCATGCTCTCCGGACTGGTGCCGGACATCGCCGGTGAGCTGAACGTGTCCATTCCGGCCGCCGGCGCGCTGACGTCCGCCTTCGCCGCAGGAATGATCGTCGGGGCGCCGCTGCTGGCGGTGCTCAGTCTGCGCTGGTCACGGAGGCGGGCCCTGCTCGTCTTCCTGATCGTGTTCATGCTCGTGCACGTCGCCGGCGCGCTCACCACCAGCTTCCCGGTGCTGCTGGTGACCCGGGTGCTCGCAGCGCTGGCCAACGCCGGGTTCCTCGCCGTGGGACTCGCGACGGCGACCAGCATGGTCCCGCCGGATGCCAAGGGGCGGGCCACCTCCATCCTGCTCGGCGGCATCACGCTGGCGTGCGTCGCCGGTGTGCCCGCCGGCGCCGCGCTCGGTCAGGCGCTCGGCTGGCGGTCGGCGTTCTGGGCCGTGGCGCTGATCTCCCTGCCGGCCGTCCTCGCCGTGCTGCGCTCGGTGCCGGACGGCGCGCAGGCGACCGGCGACCTGGTCGAGACCCGTCCCCGCGCACGGCACGAACTGCGGGCACTGCGTGACCCGCGGCTGCTCGCCGTGCTGGTGCCGGCGGCGCTGGTGAACGCCGCCACCTTCTGCTCCTTCACCTACCTGGCACCGCTGGTCACCAGCGTGAGCGGCTTCTCCGATGGATGGGTGCCGGCGATGCTGGCGCTGTTCGGTCTCGGGTCGTTCGCCGGCGTGACCATCGGCGGCCGAATGTCCGACACGCGGCCGATGCGCGTCCTGACGGTGGGCGGGACGGCCCTGCTCGCCGGGTGGACGCTGTTCACGTTCACGGCCGGCAGTCCGGTCGCCACGTTCCTGCTCGTCTTCGTGCAGGGAACCCTGTCGTTCGCCGTCGGCTCGACCCTGATCTCCCAGATTCTGTACGCGGCGACTTCGGCGCCCTCGCTCGGCGGCTCCTTCGCGACCGCGGCCCTCAACGTGGGGGCGGCCGCCGGCCCGGCCATCGGCGGCCTCACCATCGCCGCCGGGCTCGGCTACCGCTCGCCGCTGTGGGTCAGCGCCCTGCTGGTGGGGGCGGCGTTCGTCACGGCCGGTCTCGTCCAGGTCATCCGGCGTTCGCGGACCGCATCGCACAAGGAGCCGCCGGTCTCTCGCACCACCACGTAAGCCGCCCCGGGAGGTATCGATCACTCGGGGATACCGTCCTCGGTGTACGGGGTGCTGACCCCCGTGTAGCCCAGGTGCATGATCATGCCCTGTGCGCCGTGCTTGAAGTTGTGGCAGTGGTCCATCCAGAGGCCCGGGTTGTCGGCGGTGAAGTCGATCTCGAAGATCTCGCCGGGGGCGACGTTGAGCGTGTCGGTCCACCAGGCGCTGCCGGCGGCGGGCACGCCGTTGCGCGACAACACGCGGACGCGGTGGCCGTGCAGGTGCATCGGGTGGTCGATGAGGCTCCGGTTGACGATGCGCATCCTGACCCGGTCCCCTTCGGTGACCATGAGCATCGGCACCGCAGGGTAGAGGCGGCCGTTGATGGAGCTGCTCACGTAGGCGAACGAGCCGAGCGCGAAGCCGAAGCCGTCGTCCAGCGTGAGGTCGAAGGTGCGGTCGTAGGTCTCGTCCGAGACGGGCGTCGCCGTTCCGTACGTCAGGGGGTCGAAGAGCGGGCCGGTCGCCGCGGGCGCGGCCGGCTCGGTGCCGCCGGGGCTGAAGGCCAGGGCGGCGGCGCTGGGGATCTCGCCCGCGTCGATGGACAGGCTGACGGTGCCGGGCGGCATGGCGAAGACGACGTCGAAGCGCCCGCCCGCGGCCAGCAGCAGGTCGGTGCCGCGAGCCAGCGGTGTCGCTCCCTGCACCCGGTTCCCGTCGATGGCGGTCACGGTGAACGGTGTGCCGCCGAGGTGCAGGCGGTGCGGCTCCTGCGAGCTGTTGATCAGGCGGAGCAGCACCGGCTCGCCCGCCTCGATGGCCTGCCGCACCGGCTGGTCGGCGGTGCCGAAGGCGGCGACCGGGTCGTCGGCGCCCGGCCACAGGTGGGTGAAGACCGTCTTCTCCACCCCCTGCTGCCCGTCTTCGACGATCAGCGAGCCGAACAGGCCGCGCTCGACCGTCCGGGACGAGTCGCGATGCGTGTGGTACCAGAACGTGCCGGTCCGGCCGGGCACGAACCGGTAGACATGCTTTCCGCCGGGCATGACGGCTGCCTGGGTGACGCCGGGCACGCCGTCCTCGGCGTTGGGCACGTCCACACCGTGCCAGTGCAGCGTCACGCCCTCCTCGACGTCGGTGTTGAGCAGGGTCACCTCAAGCAGCCGGCCCTTCTTCACCCGGATCTGCGGACCGGGCGCCTGCCCGTTGAAGGTCAGCGCGTCGATCTCGCGGCCGGAGGCCAGCTTGACCTTGCCGTGTGCGGCGGTCAGGGTGACCCGCACGTCGGGGGTCCCGTCCTGGGGGCCGGTCAGGTCGGCGACGCTCGTGCCGGTGTGGTGGTGGTGCCCGGCCATCGTGCCCGAGGCGGCCACGTTGCCCTGGTAGCCCAGGAGGAGGACGACGGCCGGCGCGATCATGAAGCCGACCGCCGCCCAGGGGCCGCGCCGCCGGGTCAGCAGGTACGTCAGGCCCATCGCCAGCAGAGAGACGACCAGCGTGACCGTCGTCTCCTGCTGGGCGTACGGAATGAACAGCCATAGAGCGGACAGTCCTGCGCCCACCGCGGCGGGACGCCGGGCCTCCGGCCGGAAGAAGGCGAGGACCAAGGGGATCGCCGCGAGGGGCACCTGGATGAGGAGCCGGGTGCCGGCCAGCGGCAACCCGGCGGGGAGCAGCAGGCCCGCCACGACGAGCCGGGCCAGGACGAGGGCCGCCGTGCCGTACAGGATCCAGGGGGGCCGCGGGGCCCGGCGGCCCAGGGCCGCCGCGGCGGCCATGACCGCGAGGGCCAGCAGCATGTCGGTGAGGAAGAGGGGCTCGGACATCGCGGGCGTCAGTCCCACAGGACGATCGCCGCGACCATGGCGGCCGTGGGGAGCAGCAGCCACGGCTCGGCCAGCACGAGCACGGCGGTGAAGAGCAGCGCGAACCAGGCCAGCCCCTTCGCCACCCGCCGTCTGGCCTTGTTCTTCTTCTGCTTCTTCGCGGGCTCGCCGGGGACCGTGTACGGAGTGTCGTCGATCGTTGTCATGCCGCTCACTCTGGCCGGGCGCACCCGCCGCTCGCGTCGGTGAAACCTGCCTATGCCTGTGACGTAGGTGGTCATCGCCGACGCGGTCACGATCCCCCCGTCGGCACGGTGAGCCCATGGAGAATCTCGCCGAGACAGAGGAGATCGTGATGCGTGTGCGGCACGCGGACGGAAGGTGGTCGGCCAGGCCGATCTGGGTGGTGGTGATCGACGGCGCGGCCTATGTCCGCTCCGCCTTCGGTCACCGGAGCGGGTGGTACCGCAGGGTGCTGGCGGACGCGGCGACGGAGATCGAGCTGGACGGGGTGGCCGTGCCCGTACGGCTGACACCGGTGGACGAGCCCGCGCTGGTCGACCGGATCTCCGGCGGCTACCGGGCGAAGTACGCGCTGAGCTGGCCCGGCCCCGTACAGACGATCACCGGCCCGGAGGCCGCGACGACCACCATGCGGCTAGCGAATGCCAGGGAGGTCTCTTAGCTGTTTGCGTGAGGTGAGGCCAAGCTTGCGGAAGATGTTGCGCAGATGCGCGTCGACCGTGCGCGGACTGAGGAACAGCTTGGCCGCCACCTCCTTGGAGCCGGCGCCGTCGGCGACCAGCCGGGCGATGTGCAGCTCCTGCAGCGTGAGCTGATCCGACGCCTGCGACGAACGGCTCCTGGCGTGCTCGCCGGTGGCCCGCAGTTCGCCGGCCGCCCGGTCCGCGAAAGCCTGCGCGCCGAGGTCGGACAGCAGTTCGTGGGCCGTGCGCAGCCGCTCGCGGGCCTCGCGCCGCCGGCCCCGGCGGCGCAGCGACTCCCCGTACAGCAGGTGTGCGCGGGCGCGGTAGATCGCCATCGGGCTGCCGTCGAGGTGTTCGACGGCTTCGCGGTAGGCGTCCTCGTCCTCGGTGACCAGGGCGCGCGAGTAAGCCTCGACCCCCAGTCCCCACGCCTGCCGGCCGGCCTGGGTGCGTTCGGACAGCGTACGCAGCGCCGAGGCGGCCAGCTCGGTCTCGCCGCAGCGGACGGCCGCCTCGACCAGCTCGGGCAGCGCCAGCCCGGACAGGCCGAGATCGCCGTGCGTGACGGCCTGCTGCGCGGCCTCCAGCGCCGCCCGGTAGTCGGCCAGGCCGTTGTTGAGCACGCTCGTCGCCCATTGGACGCTGAGGCTCATCCGCTGGCTCGCCGCGAGCACGCCGGCGAACAGCTCGGCGGCCTCCTTGCGGCGCCCGCGCATGGCGGCCAGGTGAATGCGCGGGTAGACCAGCGGTGCCGCGCCGGTGGCCGCGGCGATGGCCTCCTCCTCGGAGATCAGCTCCGCCGCCGCGCCGAAGTCGCCGGCGTGGACGGAGGCCGTGGCCAGCATGGCCAGCCCGATCGGCAACATGTGGAACGAGCCGGACTCGCGGCCCGCCGCGACGACGCGGGCGGGGATGCCGTGCAGGGCGTCGTGGTTCCACAACTCCACGGCCAGCATGAAGCCCATGGACGGCCAGCGGGCCCACACCTCGTCGCCGGCGTTCCCGACGATCGGCCCCAGGACGGGGGCCGCGGCCCGGTGCCCGTCGGTGACCAGGCTGACCAGGCCGTCCAGGACCGCGTCGGCACCGGAGGGCGGCTGCGGGGCGGGCGGGGCCTGGCGAGCCGCCGCCACCACCGGGCCCAGGCCGCCGATCAGGATGCCCGTCTCCATCGCGTCCAGGTAGCAGGCCCGTGACCAGGCGGGATCGGTGCCGGCCAAGCGGGCGGCCGCGCTCAGCAGGTAGGTCGTGGGCCCCTCGCCGCCCCGGCGCCGGACGAACGAGAGCTTGCCGCGCAGCAGGTCGACCCTGGCTCGTTGCCGCTGGTCGAGCGCGGCGGTCTCGGCGGTGGTGAGGAGTTCGGCCGCCACGTCGAACGCGCCGACCGAGAGTTTGGCCTGGGCCGCGGCGAGCACGCGTTCGGTCCGGAGCTCAGGGGTGAGGGTGAGCGCCGCGGCCCGTTCGAGGAACGCGGCGGCGGCGGCCACACCGCCCCTGGCCTGGGCGCGGGCGGCGGACTGGGCCAGCTCGGCCGCGACCTGCTCGTCAGGCCCCGTGCTGGCCTCCGCGCGATGCCAGGCCAGCCGGTCGGGGTCGGCGGCCGGATCGGTCACCGCGGCCAGCGCCTCGTGCGCCCGCTGCCGATCGGCCGTGGAGGCGGCGCGGTAAGCCGTCGACCTGGCGAGGGGATGGCTGAAACGGATCCTGGTGCCGAACTCGACCAGCGCGGCGGCCTCGGTGGCCGCCGACGGCTCGATGCCCATCAGTTCGGCCGCCCGCCACAACAGCCCGGGGTCGCCGACCGGGTCGGCCGCCGCGACGGTGATCAGCAGCCGGGCCTGCGGCGACAGCAGCTCCAGCCGGGCGCGGAAGCTCTGCTCGATCACGCCCGGCGCGGAGGGGGGCAGGGCGAAGCCGCCGGCCATCCCGGCCAGGCCGGCGCTCCTGGGCAGTTCCAGCAGCGCCAGCGGGTTGCCGCGGGCCTCGGCCAGGATGCGGTCGCGGACGCGCTCGTCCAGCGGGGCACGGATCGCGGCGGCCAGCAGCGCGCGGGCGTCCGTCTCCCCCAGGCCCTTCAGCGCCAGGCTCGGCAGCTCGTCGAACTCGGGCAGCCGGCACGGCTCGCGTACGGAGAACACCAGGGCCACCCGTTCAGCGGCGACCCGGCGGGCCAGGAAGGCCAGCGCCCTGGCCGAGGCGTGGTCGAGCCACTGCGCGTCGTCGACCAGGCAGAGCAGCGGGCGCTCCGGCGCCGCCTCGGCCAGCAGGCCCAGGGTCGCGACGCCGACCAGGAACGGATCGGGTGTGCCGGAGTCCAGGCCGAAGGCGATCTCCAGCGCCTTGCGGTGCGGGGCGGGCAGCGCCGGCACCTTGCCCAGGACCGGCGCGCAGAGCTGGTGCAGGACGGCGAACGGCAGCTCCATCTCGAACTCCGCGCCGGAGGCTCGCATGATCAGGAAGTCGCCCGCCGCCGCCTCCGCCTGTCGCAGCAGCGAGGTCTTGCCGATGCCCGGCTCGCCGCGCAGGACCAGGGCACCGCCCTGCCCCTGCCGGGCCGCGTCGATCAGCGCGCCCACGCGGCCGATCTCGTCCGTCCGTCCCACCAGCGATGCGTCCATATGAGCACCATTATTCCGTAACGCCGCAGGTCATACGTAGTCCGGGTGGCTGCGGCGGATAGGTGGGAATCACCGACGCGAGCGTCCGCGGGCCGCTGCGAGGGTGATGGCCATGAGCAGCGCCTCCCTCTCCCCGACCACCACCAACTGGACGCCACTGGCGGTTCTGGCCACGGCTCAGTTCCTCGTGGTGCTGAGCACCTCGATCGTGAACGTCGCACTGCCGGAGATCCGCACCGGACTCGGGCTCGGCCCCGCCGGGTTGTCGTGGGTGGTCAACGCCTACGTGCTGGCCTTCGGCGCCCTGCTGCTGCTCGGCGGCCGCTCCGGCGACGTGTACGGCCTGCGTCGCGTTTTCCTGATCGGCACCGCTCTGTTCGCCGCCGCCTCGCTCGGCGCGGCGCTGGCGAACGACATCGTCACCCTCATCGTGGCCAGAGCCGTCCAGGGCGTCGGCGCGGCGCTGCTGGCGCCCACCGCGCTGGCCATGGTGCTGACGCTGTTCCCCGACGGCCCGCGACGCGGCACCGCGCTCGGCGTCTGGGGCGCGGTCTCCGGCGTGGGAGGCGCGGCGGGCGTGCTGCTCGGCGGCCTGTTCAGCGACGTCTACGGCTGGCGCTCGGTGTTCGTGGTCATGGTTCCCGTGGCCGTGGCGGTGCTGGTGACCACCTGGCGGCTGCTGCCCGCCGACCGGCCGCGCGGCGGCCGTCTCGACCTGCCGGGCGCGCTCGCCGTCACGCTGGGCCTGACCGCCTTCACCTACGGGGTGTCCGGCGCCGTCTGGCCCGCCGTGGTCGCGGGGGTGCTGCTGCTCACCCTCTTCGTCCACCTGCAACGCCGATCGGCCGGCCCCCTGGTGCCCGCACGGATCTTCCAGGCCGGCTCGCTCGCCGCGGCCAATGTGCTGATGGCGTTGCTCGGCGCGGTCTGGCTCGGCCTGTTCTTCTTCCTGCCGCTCTACCAGCAGCGCGTCCTCGGCTACTCGCCGATGGAGGCGGGACTGACCCAGCTTCCGCTCGCGCTGACGATCACCCTGGCCTCCTGGGCGTCTCCCCGGCTGACCCGGCGGCTGTCCGGCCGGGCCGTGCTGGCCGGCGGGTTGCTCCTGCTCGCCGCCGGGCTCGCCTGGCTGGCGCGGGCTCCTTCCGACGGGACCTTCCTGAGCGACCTGCTCGGCCCCTCGGTGCTGATCGGCGCCGGGCTGGGAGCGGCGTTCGTCCAGCTCACCGCCCTGTCGGCGGCGGGCGTCCCGGCCGCCGACAGCGGTCTCGCCGGTGGGCTGATCAACGCCACCCGGCAGATTGGCGGCGCCATCGGCCTCGCCGTCCTGACCGTCCTCTCGCTCACCGGCGGCTACCGCGGAACGTTCACGGCCGCCGCCCTCATCACCCTGCTGACCGTCTTGCTCGCCCTGATCACGATCCGGAAGGACGCACTCCGATGACCGAACTGCCCAAGCCATACCTCACCGGCCACTTCACCCCGGTGCCCGATGAGATCACCGCTCACGAGCTGACCGTGCACGGCACGCTCCCGCCGGAGCTGAACGGCCGCTACTTCCGCAACGGCCACAACCCCAAGCCGGGCATCACCCCCAGCCACTGGTTCAGGGGCGAGGGCATGATCCACGGAGTGCGGCTGTCCGGTGGCCGCGCCGAGTGGTACCGCAACCGCTGGGTAGGCACCCCGTTCCTGGACGGCGTGCCGTTCACCGGCACCGAGCTGGAGGTCAGCGCCGCCGCCACCAACATCATCTTCCACGGCGGCCGCTATCTCGCCCTCCAGGAGGCGAACCTGCCCTGGGAGGTCACCGCCGAGCTCGACACCGTCGGCGTGTACGACTTCGGCGGCAAGCTCACCAGCGCGATGACCGCCCACCCGAAGGAGGACCCGGTCACCGGCGAGCTGCACTTCTACAGCTACAGCCCGTTCCCGCCCTACCTGACCTACCACGTCGCCTCCGCCGCCGGGGAGATCATCCGCTCGGAGGTCATCGACGGGTCGGGCCCGTCCCTCATGCATGACTTCGCCATCACGCGCGAGCACGTCGTGTTCCTCAACTCACCCGTGGTCTTCGACCACTTCGAGCACTCCGGCATCCCCTACCGGTGGCACGACGACGTGCCGTTCAGGATCGGTGTCATGCCGCGTACCGGGCCGTCCCGGGTGACCTGGTTCGAGGTCGAGCAGGGCGCGCTGCTGCACGTCACCAACTCCTACGTGGACCGGCACGGACGCGTCGTCGTCGAAGGTCCCCGCTACGACCGGGCGTCCTGGGAGAACTCCTGGAAGTGGTGGATCGGCGCCCCCGGCTACGGCACCAGCCCCGACGCGGGATCGACCCTGCACCGCTGGATCCTGGACCCCGCCACCCGCAAGGCCACCGACCAGCCCCTGGACGACCTGGCCACCGAGTTCCCCTCGATCAACGACGCCCGCACCGGCGCGGCCAACCGCTACAGCTACGCCATCGCCTTCCCCGGCGCGGGCCTGACCGGCTACCACACCATCAAGTTCGACACCGGCACCGGCCGCCGGCAGCTCCTGTCGCACGGCGAGCACCGCATGCCGGGCGAGGCCGTGTTCGTCCCCGCCGAAGGCGGCGTCAACGAGGACGACGGCTACCTGCTCACCATCGTCAGCGACCTCAAGGCGAACGCCTCCCAGCTGCTCGTACTCGACGCCACCGACATCGGCAACACCCCCATCGCCACCGTAGAACTCCCCCGCAGGGTGCCCGCCGGCATCCACGGCCACTGGATCGAGGACAACAAGTGATCACCGGTATCGACACCTCCGCCGCCGTCGTCGCCCGCCACTCCATCACCGTCGACGCGCCCCTGCGGCGGGTCTGGGACCTGCACACCGACGTGTCCGGCTGGACCTCCTGGCAGAGCGACATCACCGCCGCCGCCGCTGAAGGCCCTCTGGTCCCCGGCTCGGTCTTCCACTGGACCACGTTCGGGATGGAGATCGCCTCCACCGTGTACGCGGTCGAAGAGCCGTACCGCATCCTCTGGGGCGGCCCCGCACAGGGCATCGACGGCATCCACCAGTGGACGTTCACCGAGGAGGACGGCATGGTGCACGTGCACACCGAGGAGTCCTGGGACGGCGAGCCCATCCGCGCCGACGCCGCGGGCATGGGCGCCGCGCTCGGCGCCTCGCTGACGGCCTGGCTCGAACGCCTGAAGACGGCGGCCGAGAACGCCTGAACCAGCGTTTCCGCACGCCGCGCCGTTCCCGAACGGTGCGGCTTCCGCTGCCTGCGGAGGGTATCCCGCGGCGGCGGCGAGCTCCTCCAGCGATTCCCGGCACCGGCTGCGCAGGCGGGAGTTCCGCGGATGAATCCGGTTGCGGCGGGGCTGGTGCGCCTGGTGAGGTGCCTGCATGGACGGTGCTACTGAGCAGGTACAACGCGCGAGGACGGGAGCAGACACTACGATCACGCGGCAACCGGCTCCATGGCACAGGCTGGCGGTGCTCGGGGCCCTGATGCTGGCCGCCCTGACCTTCAACACCGCGGAGAACCTGCCGGTCGGCCTCCTGGAGCTCATCTCCGGAGACCTGCGGGTGTCCCTGTCAGCGGTTGGTCTCCTGGTCACTGGTTACGGCGTGACGGTCGCGATCGCGTCTGTGCCGCTTGCCCACGTCATGCGGGCCGTGCCCCGACGTCATGTGCTCACGGGACTGCTGGCCGCGCTCGTGGTGTCGAGTCTGGTCGCGGCGCTGGCCACCTCCTACTGGCTGCTCCTCGTGGCGCGGTTGCTGACCGCGCTCGCCCAGGCGCTGTTCTGGGCCGTGATGGGGCCGGTCGCGGTGGATCTGTTCGCGCCCGAGGTCCGAGGGCGTGTGGTCGGGGCGCTGTCTGTGGCTGGTTCGCTCGCTCTCGTGCTGGGTGTTCCCGCTGGGACCTGGCTGGGCCAGCAGAGCAACTGGCAGGTGCCCATCGCCACGCTGGCTGCTCTGGGGCTTGTCTCTCTGGTGACGATCGCCGTTCTGCTGCCGACTTCGCGTCCGGAAGAAGAGTCCGCCGCGTACGCGAGCAGTCCCGACGTGCGGCGGTTCTGGACGGTGCTGGCGGCCGGGGCCTTGTCCGCCGGCGGGGCGTTCACGGGATACACCTACATCGTGACGTTTCTGGGGGACGTGAGCGGCTTTTCCCCGAGCGCGGTCAGCGTCCTGTTCGTGGTTTTCGGTGTCGCGTGTCTGGCCGGGGTAAGCGTCACCGGGGCGTTTCTGGACCGCTTTCCGCAGTCCGCGTTGGCCGCCGCCGTGGCCACGCAGGCGGTGGGCATGCTCGGCCTGTACGCCTTCGGCGCTCATCAGGTGGCGGCGGTGGTGTTCCTGATGTTGATGGGCGGCGCACTCGGGCCGGTGTTCATGACCACGCAGAACGCGATGCTGCACTGCGCGCCGGGCCGCACGGACATCGCCCTCGCAGCGAACTCCGGCGCCTACAACGCCGGCATCGCGGCGGGTGCCGCGCTGGGCGGACTGGTCCTGCCGCTCGCCGATGTACGGGGCACCTTCCTCACCGGCGGGCTGCTGACCGTCGGGTCCTGCGCGGTCCTGCTCGTCGGCCAGCTGCTACGTGGGCGCCGTCATCCAGGACGCTCAACACGTCGATGAGACCGGCAGACCCCAGTGGGTGCTCCATCCCGTTCTGTCCGGACTGATCCCTTGACATCCGCAGATGTGAGCAGTTAGCGTCCTCGAAACCTGGAATTAACGTTCACGTGAACGTTCATCCCGGGCCCGGAAGTTAGCTATGGGAAGGACGCCTTGCGCGTGGAGACCACCCATGTTCCGGCCGAGGACCTACGGCGCGCGTTGATCGCGGCGGATCCGAAGCTTTCCAAGTTCAATCCCCTGCCGCGCATACTCGCCTTCGACGAGTTCGCCACCGGAACGCACGGCTGGTGCGAACTCATCGGCAATCACGACGGCCACGGAAATCTCGACACCGTGGACGTCCACATGCGCGACTTCCGCCCGCCGCAGCTCAGCTCGTGCGATTTCTTCGACATCGGCACGCACGCCGCGATGAGCGGCAACTACGCACTCAAGGTGGCCACCCGGCCGGTCACGGGACACACCGCCGTGGCCATTCGCCGCCTCACCATGGCCCAGCGCGGGGTCGTGCAGTTCGAGACCTACTTCACCTACAAGAGCGAGGCGGCCACCGCGGACTCCTCGCTCGGCAACAGCTTCGGCGAGATCGAGTGGGACGGGAACCTGCACCCGTCGGAGGCCCAGTTCGGCGCGTTCACCGTGGCCACGGACCTGTGCGACGGCGAGGGCATCCGCTACCACTGCGTCGCCCGCTACCAGAACACCGACCTGGACAACAACTTCACCAGGCGCTGGATCTACCCGGTGGTCCCCGAGCCGACGCCCAAGGAGAACCTGCACAACCAGGAGAACCTGTCGCCGGTCGAGGACTTCACCGCCCCGGACCCGGCCGACTGGCGGGCCCTGGACGAGGAGCCCCAATACCTCTGCTACAACGAGGTGCCGACCAAGGTCAACTGGCATTACCTGCGCTGGCAGTTCGACACCAGGACCCGGACGAATATCGAGCTCCAGGTCAATGACCGGGTCATGGACATGCGCGACGTGCCGGTGCCCCAGTATGCCGACAAGTACGACGGCCTGGAGAACCTGCTCAATTTCTACGTGAGCGTACGGACCCATTCTCCGGTGCGCAATTTCCTTTTCCTTGATTCCGCATTGATTTCCGTGGATTGGTGAGCACCGGCATGAGACACGCTCTTACCGCCGTTCTGGAGCGCAACACCACTTTCACCGCCGACTTCGCGACCGAGCCGTACGAGGCCGGCTGGGCGTCGGAGGCGCGCTGGTTCGTACGGACCCTGGATCTGCGGGGCGACGAGCCCGCCCTGCGGCTGACCGCCCAGATCTCCCCCGACGGCCTGCACTGGTGCGACGACGACGACACCGTCGAGCAGGTGGCCACGGAGCCCGGCCTGGTGACGCTCCGGGTGCGCGAGTTCGGCCACTGGTTGCGGCTGCGGGCCACGCTGCGCGGCGGCGACCCGCAGGCGAAGGTCCTGATCTACCTGGCGCTCAAGAGCTGAGAGAGGAACGGTCATGACGACAACGGAGGGAGTGGGCAGGCGGCAGTTCCTGACCCTCCTGGGAGCAGGGGCCGCCGGCGTCTCCCTCCCCGCCCTGCTCTCCGGTTGCGCCCCCGGCGGCCCGGGAGCGGGGTCGGCGCCGGGAACCAAGCGGGTGCTCAGCGCCGCGTTCTATCAGGCGATCAACGACCTGGACCCGCACGGGGCGAGCGCGGTGGACGAGGCCTCGCTCCTGGCCAACCGCCAGATCTTCGACACGCTGGTCACCAGGAGCGGCGCGGAGCCGGCCCCGGGCCTGGCCACCTCCTGGCGGCAGCCCGACGACAAGACGTGGGAGTTCACCCTCCGCGAGGACGTCGTCTTCCACGACGGCGGCAAACTGACCTCCGCCGACGTCAAGGCGTCACTGGAGCGGCTGGCCGCCTCGGACGGCCCGCAGAAACCCCTGTGGACCTCGATCGACGGCGTGGAGGCCCCCGACCCCCGCACCATCAGGATCACCACCACGGACCCGCTCGGCACCCTGCTGGTCAACCTGAGCCTGGCCTTCATCCTGCCCGCCGCACAACTCGGCAAGACCGGCCTGTCCCGCAAGCCCATCGGCAGCGGCCCGTTCTCCGTCGAGTCGTTCACGCCGTCGTCGCAGCTCGTGCTCAAGCCGGTGGCGAACCACTGGGGCGGCGCCCCCGAACTGCCCGGCCTGCGCCTGCCCTACATCCCCGAGTCCTCCACCCGCATGACCTCGCTGCAGAACGGCGAGGTGGACGTCACCTGGATCATCCCGCCGGACGAGCTCAAGCGGCTGGCCGGCGTCAGCGGCGTCAAGGTCGAGAGCAAGCCGGGCCTCAACTACTTCCTCGCCTGGTTCAACTGCGGCAAGAAGCCCTTCTCCGACCCGCGCGTGCGCCGCGCGCTCTCCCACGCGCTCGACATCAAGAGCATCGTCTCCAGCCTGTACGGCGACGCCGCCACGGTCATGGACGCCCCGATCCCGTCGGCGGTCTTCGGCCACGCGCCCCAGGAGCCGTACGCCTACGACCCGGAGCTGGCCAAGCGCGAGCTGGCCGAGGCCGGCCACGGCTCGGGCATCCGCACCTCGATGATGTGGTTCAAGGACACCGGCCCGCTGGCGACCGAGCTGGCCCAGTCGATGATCTCGGCCTGGGCCAGGGTCGGCGTCGTCGTGGAGCCGCAGCAGATCGAGAAGGCCGCCTGGATCAAGCGCCTGACCGCCCTCGACTGGGACATCGAGCTCCAGGTCAACACCGTGACCACGGGCGACGCCGACTACACGCTCGGCCGGCTCTACACCAGCCAGGCCAATCGCATGGGCTACCGCAACGACAAGCTCGACGGCCTCCTCGCCAAGGCCCGATCGACCTCCGACCAGGACGAGCGCAAGTCGCTGTACGGCCAGGCGTGCGAGATCATCTGGCGCGACGCGGTCGGCGTCTTCCCTGCGGCGCTGTCGAGCACGTACGCGGTGCGCTCCTCGGTGGCGGGCTTCGTCCCGGTGGCCAACAGCCAGCCCGAGTTCCGCACGGTGTCGACCGCAGGGTGATCCAGGTGGAACTCGACCCAGTCTGGGGGCGCCATGCGTGAGGCACGCCGTACCACCCTGAAGGACATCGCCGAGAGCCTCGGCGTCTCGGTGAACACCGTGTCGCGGGCGCTGGCCGACAAGGACAGCGTCGGCGTCGAGACGCGCGACCGCGTCAAGGCCGAGGCGGAACGGCTCGGCTACGTGCCCAACTCGACGGCGCGCTCGCTGGTCCTGGGCTCGGCCAGCACCCTCGGCATGGTGATCACCAACCCGTCCAACCCGTTCTACGCCCAGCTCATCAGCGGCATGGAGCAGCACTGCCGCCAGCACGGCTACTCCTTGTTGCTGATGGCGACGGAGGAGAGCCTGGCCAACGAGCGGCGCGCGGCCGAGGAGCTGCTGCGCCGCGGCGTGGACGGGGTGCTCGTGGTGACGGTGCAGGAGGGGGCCGACCACTGGCGGCGCTTCAGGGCGGCGGGCGTCCCCCTCGTCCTGCTCAACCGCGACGTGCCCGAGCTGAACACCGACCTGGTGGGCGTCGACCACGTCAAGGGCGGCTACGCGGCGGCCAGTCACGCCATCGCCCAGGGCGCCGAGAAGATCTACTTCCTGGAGGAGGACCTGGGCGTCTCGTCGGTCGCCGACCGCGTCGAGGGCTACCGGCGGGCCCTGGCCGACAACGGGTTGTCCCTCGAACCCGACGCCCTGCTCAAGGTGCCGACCCGGCGGCTGGAGCAGAGCGCCATGCCGTGGGACCCGAGCGAGGCGTACCGGCTGGCCAGGGAGGTCGTGCGGAGCGCGCAGCGGCCGATGGCGTTCGTGGCGGGCAACGACTACTTCGCGCTCGGCGTCTACCGGGTCGCGGACGAGGCCGGCCTGCGGATCCCGGACGACATCCTGGTCGTCGGCTACGGCGGCCACCCGTTCGCCCCCTACGTCATACCGTCGCTGACCACGGTGGAGCTGCCCGCCGCCGACATCGCCGTCTCGGCCGTGGACCACATGCTGCGGCGGCTCAAGCGGCCGATGGCCGAGGGCTCGCCCGAGCAGATCCTGTTCCCGCCGCGACTGGTCGTCCGGGCGTCGAGCGGCGGGAGCGTGCGGTGAGCGCGTTCCTCGCCAGGCGACTCGCCCAGGCCCTGCTGCAGATCTGGGGCGCCATCACCATCGTCTTCGTCGCGCTGCGCGTGCTGCCCGGCGACCCGGCCGAGCTGATCCTCGGCAGCCAGGCGACGCCTGAGGCGCTGGAGGCGCTGCGCGCGCGGCTCGGCCTGCGCGACCCCCTGATCGTCCAGTACGGGCACCACCTCCAGGACATCGTCGGCCTGAACTTCGGCGAGTCGTGGCGGCAGGGCGTCAGCGCCCTGGACGCCTGCATGGAACGGCTGGGCTCCACCCTGATCCTGTCGGCCTGGGCCATGGTGATCACCGTGGTGCTGGGCTTCGTGACCGGCTCCTTCGCCGCCCGCCGCGCGGGCACCTGGGCCGACCACCTCATCTCGGTCTCCTCGCTGGCCGGCCAGGCGCTGCCGCCGTTCTGGATCGGCATCATGTTGTCGCTGATCTTCGCGCGGTGGCTGCAGATCCTGCCCAGCACCGCCGACGGGACGATGGCGAGCCTGCTGCTGCCCGCGCTCACGCTGGCGCTGCCGTTCGTCGGCTGGCTGGGCCGCCTGGTGCGCACCGGGATCCTGGAGGAGATGAACCAGGACTACGTCCGCACGGCCCACGCCAAGGGGCTGAGCCGCCGGGTCGTCTTCTACGTCCACGTGCTGCGCAACACCCTGGTGCCGGTGGTGACCATGCTGGGCCTGCTCATGGGCTACTTCATCGCCAACGGCGTCATCGTCGAGGTGATCTTCGCCTGGCCCGGGATCGGGTCGTTGCTCGTCGGCTCCATCACCTTCCGCGACTACGCCGTGGTCGAGGCCATCCTGACGGTGATCACCGTCTGCTACATCCTGCTCAACCTGCTGGTCGACGTGCTCTACGCCTACCTCGACCCCAGGATCCAGTTGGAGAACGCCTGATGTCGGTCAACGCCCTCGCCCCCGAAGCGGGTTTCAAGCGGCTCGCCGGGCTGCCGCTCCGCGCGCATCTGGCGCTCGGCGCCGTGCTGCTGTTCGTGCTGGCCGGGGTGCTCGGGCCGCTGCTGGCGCCGTTCGACGCCGCCCGCACCAGCCCCGTGGACCGGCTGCTGCCGCCCGGCACCCGGTTGCCGGACGGAGCCGTCGCCTGGCTGGGCACCGACCAGGTGGGTCAGGACATCCTCGCCGAGGTGCTGGCCGGCATGCGCACGTCGCTGACCGTGGCCCTGGTGACCGTGCTCGTCGGCGGGTCGGTCGGGCTGCTGCTCGGCCTGCTCGCCGGCTACTTCGGTGGCTGGGCCGACGGGATCATCTCCAGGATCGGCGACATCCAGCTCGCCTTCCCCAGCCTGCTGCTGGCCATCCTGCTGGCCGGCGTGCTCGGCCCGAGCATGGTGAACGTGATCATCGCGCTGGCCGTCACCCGATGGGTGATCTTCGCCAGGGTGGTGCGCGGCTCGGCCCTCGCCGTGCGCGACCGGGAGTTCGTGGACTCGGCCCGGGTGATGGGCGCCTCGCACGGGCGGATCCTGCTGAGCTACATCCTGCCCTCGTGCCTGCCGCCGCTGCTCGTGGCAGCGACCGTGCAGGTCGGCCTGACCATGGTCGCCGAGGCGTCGCTGAGCTTCCTCGGGCTCGGCGTGCCGTCCTCCCAGGCGTCCTGGGGCTCGACGATCGCCGAAGGCCGCGACTACCTGGCCTCCGCCTGGTGGATCGCCGCCGCGCCGGGCGCCGCGCTGGCGATCGTGGTGGTCAGCATCGGGATCCTCGGCGACCTGCTGCGCGACGCCTCCGACCCGATGACGGAGTTGTGACGATGACGAACGAGAGCGCGACCCCGCTGCTGCGGGTCGAGGACCTGGCCGTGGAGTTCGACACGCCGAGAGGCCCGCTGCGGGCCGTACGCGGGGTGTCGTTCGAGGTCGGCGCGTGCGAGACGCTGGCGATCGTCGGCGAGTCCGGCAGCGGCAAGAGCGTGACCGCGCAGACCCTGATGGGCCTGGTGCCCCTGAACGCCCGGATCACCGGCGGCCGGGTCGAGATCGAGGGCCGCGACGTCGTCGGCCTGCCGGACGCCGAGTGGCGCGCGCTGCGCGGCGAACGGATCGCGATGATCTTCCAGGACCCGTTGAGCGCGCTCAACCCGTCGCTGACCGTGGGCTACCAGATCGCCGAGATGTTCCGCCGGCACCGCGGCATGCGCAGGGCGCCGGCCCGCCGCCGGGCCGCCGAGCTGATGACGCAGGTCGGCATCCCGGACGCCGAGCGCCGGCTCGACGACCACCCGCACCGATTCTCCGGCGGCATGCGGCAGCGCGTGATGATCGCGATCGCGCTCTCGCTCGACCCTGGGCTGCTCATCGCCGACGAGCCCACCACCGCGCTGGACGTCACCGTCCAGGCGCAGATCCTGCGGCTGCTGCGCGGACGGCAGCGGGCCGACCGGCTCGGCATGATCCTCATCAGCCACGACCTCGGCGTGGTCGCCCGCGCGGCCGACCGGATCGCGGTCATGTACGCGGGCCGCGTCGTCGAGACCGGCTCCGTGGCCGAGGTCTACGAGCGGCCCGCGCACCCGTACACGCTGGGCCTGATGCGGGCGGTGCCCTCCGTCCGCGGCGGCGGGGCCCCGCTGGAGGCGATCGAGGGCCAGCCGCCCGACCTCGCCGCGCCGCCGAGCGGCTGCTCCTTCCACCCGCGCTGCCCGTTCGCCAGGGACCTCTGCCGGGAGCAGGATCCCGCGCCCCGCGAGCTCGGCCAGCGCCGGGCCAGCGCCTGCCACTTCGCCGAGGAGGTGATCGCTCATGTCCACGCGCGCTGAACCCCTGCTGGAGCTGACCGATCTGGTCGCCGGCTACCGCCTGCGGCGCGGGATCGGCCGGTCGGGCGGCGAGGTGCGCGCCGTCGCCGGCGTGAGCCTGACCGTGCGGCCCGGTGAGACCGTCGGCCTGGTCGGCGAGTCGGGCTGCGGCAAGTCCACGATCGCCCGCACCATCGTCGGCCTGGTCCGCCCGTCGAGCGGCCGGGTGCTCTTCGAGGGCCGCGACCTCGCCACGCTGCCCGCCAAGGAGCTGCGCCGGCTCCGCCAGGACATCCAGCTCATCTTCCAGGACCCCTACGCGGCGCTCAACCCGCGGATGACCGTCGCCGCCCTGATCAAGGAGGCGTGGCGGATCCATCCCGGCCTGGTGCCCCGCGAACGCTGGGACGAGGAGGTGCGCGACCTGCTGAGCCGGGTCGGCCTGCGTCCTGAGCACGCGAGCCGCTACCCGCACCAGTTCTCCGGCGGGCAGCGGCAGCGCATCAGCATCGCCCGCGCCCTGGCCGTGCGGCCGCGGCTGATCGTCTGCGACGAGGCGGTGTCCGCGCTGGACGTCTCGGTACGCGCGCAGATACTCAACCTGCTCCAGGAGCTCCAGCGCGACCTGGGCGTGGCCTACCTGTTCATCTCGCACGACCTGGGCGTCGTCCGGCACCTCTGCGACGAGGTCGCGGTCATGTACCTCGGCAAGATCGTCGAGACCGGCGCCAAGGACGACGTCTACCGCGGCCCGTCGCACCCGTACACGCAGGCCCTGATGTCGGCCGCGCCCAGCCTGGACGACTGGCGCGCGGCGGAGCACGGCGAGATCGTGCTGGCCGGCGACGTCCCCTCGCCGTTGAACCCGCCGTCGGGCTGCCGATTCCGTACGCGCTGCTGGCGGGCCCGGGAGCGGTGCGGGGACGAGGAGCCGGCGCTGATCGACCGGGACACGGGCCATCCGGTGGCCTGCCACTTCCCCGAGGCCGTCCCCTCCGGGATGACGACGGCCGCCTCGTGAAGGAGTCATCCATGCAAGGCAAGATCCTGTCCATCCTCGCGACCGGCGCCCTCCTGGCCACGGCCGGGTTACCGGGCACCGCGAGCGCCGCGACCACCTGCGCGGACGCCCCGGCCGTCCCCGTGACCGCCGGGGCGGTGTTCAACGACCCGGCGGCCGGCGACGGCGCCGCCCTGGTGCGCACCCTCTGCGGGCTCGTCAAGCAGACGCCGGCGGGGGCGCGCGTCCAGGTCGCCCACTTCGTGATGTCGGGCACGGCGGGCACCGAGTTCGCCGACGAGCTGATCAAGGCCCATCAGCGTGGCGTCGGCGTGCAGGTCGTCCTCGACGGGGACACCCGTGGCGCCACGGTGGCCGGGCGGCTGACGGCCGAGCTGGGCACGGACACCACGGCCGGCTCCTGGGCGCACATCTGCACCGGCCCGCCGTCCGGCGGCACCGCCGCGTGCATCGGGAACAAGGGCCAGCACAACAAGTTCTACCTGTTCTCCCGCGCGGGCCGGGCCTCCGACGTGGTGGTGCAGTCGTCGGCCAACCTCACCGACCTGAACTCCTCGACGTACTGGAACAACGCGGTCGTCCTGCCGGGCGACAAGCGCCTGTACGCGGCCTACGCCGGCTACTTCGCCGACCTGGCGGCCGAGCGCAAGAACCTCGACTACAACCGCGTCGTCCAGACCCGCGGCGTGCGGGCCCGGTTCTTCCCGCAGGCGAGCGGTGACCCCATCGTGGACGCCCTCGGCGACGTCTCCTGCCGGCGCGGCACGACCATCCGCGCCGGCATGTCCGAATGGGACACCTACCGCATCGCGATCCCGGAGCGGCTGCGCGACCTGGCCGCCCAGGGCTGCACCGTGCGGATCGTCTACGGGATCATGGACGAGGAGGTCAAGCGGCTGCTGCTGGCCGAGCCGCGCGTCGAGCTGCGCACCCTCGGCGACGGCGGCGCGCTGCCCGGCCGCGTGCACTCCAAGTACCTGCTGATCGATGGCTCCTACGACGGCGAGCACGACGCGCGCGTGGTGTTCACCGGCAGCCACAACTACAACGAGACGTCGCTGCGCCGCAACGACGAGACACTGCTGCGGCTGACCGATCCGTCGATCTACCGGCAGTACGTGGCCAACTTCGAGCGGATGCGGTCGGTGGCCCCGGTCGCCTCCTGAACCGCCGGCCGGGCCGCCGTCCCCTGTGATTCGAGAAGGCGGCCCGGGCGGCGTCCGGCTAGTTGTGCGCCTGGACGGAGCCGTGGGCGATCTGCTGTGGCCGGGCCACATCCAGGTCGAACCCGGCGTCGCGCACGTTGTCGTACGTGCGCACGTCCGCCGGATAGGCGCCCGCCGACAGCGGCCAGACCACCAGCCGCACCCCGTCGGGAGCGGCGTCATAGGAGTACTGGACGAACCCGTACCCCGGCTGCCCGCCGACGCTCCCCGTGCCCTTGACGGCGATCTTGTCGTCCGGGGTGACGACCAGCCATTCGAGGGTGGCGGAGTCGAGGTCGAAGGCGGAGCCGTCCACCCGGAAGGAGACCTTGCCGTTGCTCGGCACGGGGCCCTCGTCGTGCGGCAGGTACTTCACGTTCGACTGGAAGTGCCCCTTGCCGGCGGCGGACGGCTCCGCGGTGACGGCACCCGCGGGCGAGTTCAGCCAGCCTCCCTGGGTGCCGAAGCCCGCGTCGGGATCGTAGACGATCACCAGGACCTCGGAGTCGCCGGAGCCGGTGTCGTCGTCGGCGACCTCCGTCTTGATCGTGAACATGCCGGGACGGGTGTAGACGTGGCTGTCCTGGCAGGTCAGGGCGCTCGCGTCACGGGTGGAGGTGGTGCCGTCGTCCCAGTCGGTGCGGCAGGTGTGGGTGTCGTTGGCGCCGGGATCGGTGAAGGGCAGGTTGACCGACACCGTCGTGCCCGCGCGGAACACCTGCCAGGGTTGCGGGGTGCGCGCGGCGGCCGTCGCGGCCCGCGCGATCCCGGGGGTGGGGATGGCCGGGGCCACGTTCGTGAGCTCCAGCTTCGCCTCGTCGCCGACCGCCGCGTTGACGCCGTCGTAGGCGGACAGCTTGAGGATGAACGTCCCGTCGTCGTCGCAGGTGACCGTGGTACGCGTCCCCGTCGCGTTCGAGAAGGCACAGGACGCGCCGGCGTCCACGCCCTCGCCCGGCACGGCGCTCCAGTGGACCCCCGGCGTGCCCTTGTCGTCGTTGGCGAAGCCGGTCAGCTCGATGGCCTCGCCCTCGGCGCCCGTCCGGTCCGGTCCGGCGGACACGACCGGCGGCTGGTCGGGATCGGGATCCTGGGGGCCGCCCGTGTGGTTGAAGATGGCGCCCCGGTCGCCGCCGTTGGCCACGTTGGTGCTCACCTTGAGGATGTAGCTGCCGTACAGGCCGTAGACGGTCTTGTCACAGACGCAGTTGGGCCCGCCGACGGCGTCGCCCTCGTCGACGACGATGCCGTTGGCGGCGTCCACGAGCTTCCAGTGCACGGTCGAGCCGAGCTTGGCGCCGAGGTCCACCCGCACCCAGTGCTGGCTGCGGTGGGAGCGCAGCGGATGGTCGGTCCGGCAGTCCATGTCGGGCGAGGAGATCTGGCAGCCCTCGTCCTCGAAGTCCCAGCAGCCGTTGTCGCCGTTCAGCTCGCGGACGCCGCAGTTGATCTGCTCGGCCAGCGAGTTGACGCGGGAGATGCCGTTGAACGGCCAGTCCCAGGGGCCGGGGAACTCGATCTCCTCGTTGCGGTCGCTGAGGAAGGCGGTGACGTAGTCGTAGTTCTGGCTGCCGCCGGTGACGGATCCGGCCACGTTCGTGCGCCATTCGTGGTTGTCGCCGCCGAGCTTGCTGAAACCGACCTTGAGCGCGTGCGTCGTGCCGGGCGGGGCGAACGTCGGCACGCCGTAGCGGGGCTCGGCGCGGCGCAGCAGGTCCAGCGCGTACGCCCGGCGCGACTCGCTGATGACCGGGTTGGCGGAGCTGAACAGCCGGAACAGCCTGACCTGGTCCCGCGCCGTGGTGTGGGTGTCACCGAAGGCCCCGCCGTCGTCGGGGTAGGTGTTGTCCATGCCCGCCGCGGCCAGGAAGTCGCGGAAGAGGGTGCACGGCCGGACGTTGCCGGCGTCGTCCTTGCCGCAGTTGAGCGCCTCGCGCCACAGGCGGAGGGACGTGTCGTTGTCCGACTCCAGGATCATCTTCTCGACCAGCGGGCGCTCGGCGTCGCTGATGTCCTGCGGCCGGCGCAGCAGCGCGCCCAGGATGGACGCCTTGACCAGGCTGCCGGTCTCGAAGAACTTCTCGGTCGTGCTGTAGCACTCGGTGCCGGTCACGTGATCGTAGAAGGCGACGCCGGGCTCACGCAGTCCTTCCAACCTGACGACGGTCCCCACGTTCACCGCGATGCGGACGAAGTCGGCCATCTGGTCGGCGAACTGCGGATAGCTCTCGGACGTGCACGTCACCTCGGGCTTGCGGTCGAACTCCCCCGCCCAGGCCGGTTCCGCGCTCACGAACAGCGTGCCGAGCAGCGCCGTGAACGCGACGACGATCTGGGGTAAGCCGTTCTTCCCCGTCTTTCCCATCGATTTTCCTCTTCTCAGGGCACGCCAAGGCAGACGTCCCCGGTGGACGTGAAAAGTGGTGGATGAGATCGCGCGCGAAATGCCGCATCAATGTATAGCGGCGCTGTGACATCGCACCAGGGCCTTCCGAGGCGGAGTCCGGGTCCTGGTCGAGCGGCCGGCGCGCCGGATCCCGCGCCGGCCCGGGCTCGCCGGCTCGGTCAGAGCAGCCGTCTCTGCACGACGTCGGCGATGACCGTGGTCACGACCTTGTCGACGGCTCCGGCCTCCGGCGGGGCGCCTTCCCGGCCGGCGAACAGCAGGTGCCCGCCTCCGATCAGCGCGAGCGCGAGCGTGTCGACGTCCGCGTCCGCCGCGATGCGGCCCAGCTCGCACTCCTCGGCGAGGTACGAGGCGATCATGGCGGCGGCCTCCGTCAGCACGGGGACGCCGCCCGGCCTGATCTGACGCAGCCGGACACGCAGGTCGTCGCGGAAGATGATGAGGGCGACGATCGCCACGGCCACGGTGCCGAACAGCTCCGTCAGCGCGCCGGTGAGGTTGCCGGCGACGGTGCCGGTGCCCGCGGCCGCGCGCAGGGCGGCGGCCTGGTGGTCGATGCGGGTGATGCGGTCCAGCACGAGCTCGGCGAGGAAGGCGTCGAAGTCGGCGAAGTGCCGGTGCAGGACGCCCTTGGCGCAGCCCGCCTCCGTGGTGACCGCCCGGCTGGTGAGCGCGTTCGGCCCGTCCCTGAGCAGGATGCGCTCGGCGGCGTCGAACAGTTGCTCGCGCGCGTCGCGGAGAGCCACCCCTGTGGGCATCGTACGTCCCAGCCTTCCCTCGCCGTTGACCGAGTGGGCGCCTGCCCACTATGGTGGGCGCATGCCCACTCTATCTCAGGGGCACTCCGGCCCCTCCCATCCCGAACCTCATCGACACCGGCAGATGGCGGAGTCGTTCGGCGTGGACACCGAACGTTACGACCGGACCCGCCCGCACTACCCCGACGCCCTGGTGGCGCGGATCGTCGCCGCCAGTCCCGGGCCCGACGTCCTCGACGTCGGGTGCGGCACCGGCATCGAAGCCCGGCAGTTCCAAGCGGCCGGCGGCAAGGTCCTCGGCGTCGAACCCGACGCGCGGATGGCCGGCTTCGCCCGCCGCAGCGGCGTCGAGGTCGAAGTGGCCACGTTCGAAGCCTGGGACCCCGCCGGCCGGACGTTCGACGCGGTCGTCTCCGGAACGGCCTGGCACTGGGTGGACCCGGTCGCCGGAGCCGCCAAGGCGGCGCAGGTGCTGCGGCCAGGTGGCCGGCTGGCGGTGTTCTGGCACGTGTTCCAGCTGCCGCTCGACGTCGGCGCGGCCTTCGCCGCGGTCTACCGGCAGGTCGTGCCCGACTCGCCGGTCGATCTCCAGCCCGCCAAGAACGCCGTGGACGGCTACCAGGTGCTGTTCACCAAGGCCGCCGACGGCATCCGCGCGGCGACCGGGTTCGGCGACCCGGAGCAGTGGCGCTTCGACTGGGAGCGGTCCTACACCCGGGACGCGTGGCTGGACCTGTTGCCCACCCAGGGCCTGCTCACCCAGCTCCCGCCCGGCAAGCTGGCACGCGTCCTGGAGGACACCGGCGCCGCGATCGACGCCATGGGCGGCGGCTTCACGATGTCCTACGCCACGGTGGCGGTCACGGCGGCACGCACCGCATAGCTCGCAGGCCCTCACCCCTGGCCCTGCGCCCGCACCAGCAGCTCACCGGCCTCCGTCCGGTAGTACAGCACCGCTCGCCCGGCCCGGCGGCGCCGCACCAGGCGAGCGTCGAGCAGCACCTTCAGGTGGCGGCCCACCGATCCCAGGCCCTGCCCGGTCAGCGCCACGAGCTGGGTGGTGCTCTTCGGGCTGTCAAGGAGAACGAGAACTCCGGCCCGGGCGGGACCGAGCAGCCTGCCCAGCGCGCCGGGCACCGGCGCCCGGCCGGGCTCGGCCAGCACACCCGAGCACGGGTAGATCACGGTGTACAGGTGCGGCTCATCCCAGGTGACCCAGGCCTGGGCCGGGGTGACAGGGACGAACAGCAGCCGGGCGCCGGAGATCTCCCGTGGCGGATAGTCGCGGGCGTTGATCTGCAGGCGGTCGCCGCCCAGCCAGCGCATCCCGGGGCGCAGGTCCCGCAGTGCCGCGGCCCAGCCGCCCTGGCCGAGCTGGGCCGTGCGGGCGACGACGTCGGCCTCCATGACGCGGCGGCGGCGCGGCCAGTCGGGCAGGACGGTCTGTGTCCACACCCACTCCAGCAGGCCGGCGACGCGTCCGGGGAGGTCGCGGCGGTTGAGCTCGGCGGGCAGCGAGCCGCGCATCGACACGGTCACGTCCGCGAGGGCGACCTCCGGCGGTGTCCGGCGGATCCGATCCAGCTCCTCGGCGAAGCTCCGCTCGTCCTCGGCGGGCGCGGGCACGCAGAAGTCCGCGATCCACTCACGCCCCAGCGCGGCCCCCACGAGCCGCGCGGTGATGGGGTCGAGCTGCTCGCGGTAGGCGGGCAGATGGGCGGCCAGCCACGCCTGCTCCGCCGGGTGGGCCGCCCTGCCCGACATCAGGGCGAGCAGGCTCGCGGTGGCCTCGGCCAGCGGTGAGAGCACGAACCTGCTGCCCGCCAGCGTGTCGGCGTTGAGCTGCCACCACCCCATGGTTTCGCCTCCCCGCGAAACTGTAACGGCAGGACGGCCGGGATCATGATGATCTCGGCATGCGAACCTACGGACAACTGCTGCGCACACCCGAGTTCACCCCGCTCTTCGCGGCGACGTCCGCGCAGGTGGCGGCCTCGACGGTGAGCGGTCTGGCGCTCGGCGTGCTCGTTTACGGGGCGACGCGTTCGCCGCTGCTCGCCGCGTTGAGCATGTTCGGCCCCTCCTTGGCGCAGGTGGCCGGGGCGACCGCGTTGTTGTCGGCCGCCGACCGGCTGCCGCCCAGGACCACGCTGACCGGCATCGCCGTGACCTTCGGCGCGGGCACCGCCGTGCTGGCCGTGCCCGGCCTGCCGGTGTGGGCGGTCTTCGCGATCGTGCTGGGGCTGGGGCTGGTCGCCTCGCTGGGCGGCGGGGTGCGCTGGGGACTGCTCAACGAGATCCTGCCGCGACAGGGTTACCTGCTGGGCCGATCGGCGATGAACATGACGGTCGGCCTGCTGCAGGTCTGCGGGTTCGCGGCGGGGGGCGTGCTGGTGACCGCGCTGTCCCCGCGCGGCACGCTGCTCGTCAGCGCCGCGCTCTACCTAGCCGAGGCGGTCCTGACCCGGTACGGGCTCAGCGCCAGGCCACCGCGGACCGAGGGCCGGCCGTCGATCGCCGCGACCTGGCGGACGAACACGCGGTTGTGGTCATCGGTGCCCCGCCGTTACGTCTACCTCGCGCTCTGGGTGCCCAACGGCCTGATCGTGGGTTGCGAGTCGCTCTTCGTCCCCTACGCGCCGGAGCACGCGGGGGTGCTGTTCGCCGTGGCGGCGGCCGGCATGCTGGCGGGTGACGTGCTGGTGGGCCGGATCGTCCCGGCCGGGTGGCGGGGACGGCTCGGCGCGCCGTTGCGCCTGCTGCTGGCCGTACCGTACCTGATCTTCGCGCTGGAGCCCGCGCTGCCCGTCGCGGTGGCGGCCGTCACGCTGGCGTCGGTCGGGTACGCGGCGAGCCTGCTGCTGCAGGAGCGGTTGATGGCGCTGACGCCGGAGGAGATGAGCGGGCACGCCCTTGGCCTGCACTCCTCGGGCATGCTCACCATGCAGGGCGTGGGCGCCGCGCTCGCGGGGACGGTCGCGCAGGTCACCTCGGCGGCGACGGCCATGGCGGTGATGGCGGCGCTGTCCACGGCCGTCACCCTGGCGCTGGCGGGCGGGTTACGGTGGGTTCGGCGGGAGGAGTCACGTGATCGACCATTACCGCAGCCTCTTCGCGGCGAATGAGTGGCTGGAGACCGCGTTGTCCTGGATCGTCGTGCGGCCTCTCGGCGAGCCCACGACGGACGATCTCCTGCGGCGCCTGAACGGCGGCCGTGATCCCGAGCGGCGCGTCATGGAGGACCCCAGGGAGGAGGCCTCGATGGAGGACCGCCCGGTGCTCCTCGTCTTCGAAGGCGAAGGCGTCTGGGGCTTCCTGGAGTTCTGTTACGGGTATCCCACCCCCGGCCACATCCTCACCGAGCTCAGCGCGAACGCCCGCCTGTGGATGACGACCTGGCACTTCAACGGCGGCTGGACGATCCTGTACGCCGAGGACGGGGAGATCAGGGCGAGCATGCGCGACTTCGTGTTCGTCGATTTCGCCATCGAGGACGGCGACCCGAGCGTCCTGGCCGGGTTCCGTGCCATGCTCGACGACCTCGGCGGTGAGGACTACCGCGGCAAGCGCAGTGCGGCCTTCGCCTTCATCGAGGCGGCCACCGGGATGGGTGTCGAGAGCGACGAGGTGGACGTGGTGGACGCACCCGTCATCGTCCTCGACCGGTCTGACGCCTGACCGCCGATCGCCCGCGCGACCCTGCTCCGCCCGCCCGGCTGCTCCGCCGCCGGCAACCGCGGCCGCGACAACATGCCCGCGCCGATGGCGCCAGCGACCGTCAACAACCACCTCGCGCACCTGTCAGCGCTGTTCACCTGGATCACCGCGCACGCCCCCGAAGGGCTGCTGCGCCACGGCGACCCGACCAAGAAAGTCCCCCCGCTACCACTGCCTGCCCCGCAGCCGCGAGCGCTGGCCGCCGCCCAGGTGCGCACCGTCAAGAACGTCGTGGACCGGATCGAGACCTTCCACGAGCTCAAGGGCCGCCGTCACCGCGGCGCCGCCACGCCCCGGGTGCACGCCCACGCTCGCCCGCTGCGCGACCGGGCCATCATCTACCTGCTGTTCGGCACCGGGCTGCGCCGCGCGGAGCTGGTCGGCCTGGACCTGGACCAGCTGGAGCCGGCCGCCCCCGAGCGGCTGCGCCAGGCCAAGAAGGCGCGCCTTGTCGGCCTGCGCGGCAAGGGCCGCACCAGCCGCACCGTGTTCCTGGGCCGCGACGCCCGCCAGGCGCTCGGCCTGTCGCAGGCCTCCGGCCACAACCGCGCCGAACTCGAGCGCCGCCTCGGCCACGCCAACGACCGCTACCTGCGCCTGTACACCAACCCACCCGACGACATCGCCGCCGACTACGTCGAAGACCTATGACCGCGAGACCTGGTCACACCTCAACACGACGGGCAGCGTAGCCATCCGCCCAGTCGACGATCCGGTCGGCGAGTGCTATGACGGCAGCCGCGACGCCGGGAGCGCCTGGACCGCCGGCTGCGTCGATGACGCTGAGTCTGAGCCGAGTATGGAACACCGCTTGGCCTGGCGTCGGTTCGACCAAGCTGTACCGATACCACATCGCCATGGTGGTGCCGCGCTCCGCGCCGGCTGCTGATCCAACTCAACCGCCACCAGATCTCGGCCCGCCGGGGCGCGATCATCTGACGCGACCACCATCGCCAGCGCCGTTGCGTTGCTTCCTGGACTTCCCGGTGGCGCCTACGACCCCGTAGCCGATACTCGGGCGCGACGCTCAGGAGTCGCGGCGGGCATTCCTTCGCGGCGCGATGAAGACGGCCCAGGCGGCCACACCCAGGCCCGGACCGAAGGACGAACCTAGCCCGACACCGTAAGTGACGTTGTCGAAAAAACCCCCGACGACGACGCCGACGAGGAGGCCGAAGGCAGCGCCAAATGCGATCCAGATCCCGAGATTTGCCCAGATTCCGAGACCTGCGGCGGGCGGGGGCGTGTTGTTGCTCGTCATTGCATCTCTCCCAAGGACGGGGGCGGACAGGGCTGACAATCTGGCGGCCCATCACGGCGGAGTTGGCGTTCGCGTTGTCCGGCGTCCGGAGCGGCCGAGTGCCCGCCGCGCCTACGCCGTGGCACGGCGGATGAGCCTGTACCCGCCGACCGCGAACGCGGCGGCCACCAGGACCGGCCAGCCGGCGAGCAGCGCCGTGGGGGACTGGTCGAGCAACCAGCGGCCGATCGCGTGCCATTGCCGGGTCCACGTGATCAGCGCGGCGGCCAGCCCGAGCGCTGTGAACGCCAGGGTGAGGCTGGCGAGGACGCCGGTGGTGCCCCAGCGCAGGTACAACGTGCCGAGCAGGATCCCGAGGTGGGTCACGACCAGCATGGGTACCGCGTACCCGAGCAGGAGCAGCACCGGGTTGGCGTCATCCATGAACGGCAGGCCGAAGAAGCGCATCCCCATCCCCCAGTAGCCGGTGGCCTGTTCCACGGCGCGCAGCAGGCAGAGCACCAGCGCGTAGACCACCGACTGGACGACCGCGAGCAGCGACCAGGCCAGGTAGAACTCCCGGCGGGTCACGCTCATGCCCAGCGCGTACGGGAAGATCTGGGTGACCGAGACGGTGGCCATCCCGATCGCGACGCCGCACAGGCTGACCAGGCCGCCGGTGTTCGTCACGCCGTCGCCCGGGTCGTAGTTCGCCATGAAGGTCAACAGGTTGATGCCGAACGTGACGGCCATCATGCTCCACGTCCAGCCCAGGATCTGCGGCCAGGCCGGCATCTGGAGACGGGCCACCTGACGGATGCGGTTCATCGGGCGGCCTCCCGGTCCGCCGGCGCCGTTGTCGTCGGCGGTACGGTCAGGCGGACCACGAGTTGCTGCAACGACAGCGGCTCCAGCTCGACGTTCAGCGCCTGCGCGAGCGCCTTCGCGTGCGGTCCGAGCCCACCGAGGACGGTCGACCGGACCAGGCCGCTCATCCGCTCGCGGTGCAACTCGGTGCGTCCGGCGGCGAACCCGTCCACGGCCTCCGCCCGTCCGGTGGCCGCCACCGCCCGCCCGCGCAGGTCGTCGGCGTCCTCATCGAGCAGCAGCCGGCCACGGTCGATGAGCAGCACCCGCTCGACCAGATCGCTCACCTCGTCGATGAGGTGGGTGGACAGCACCACGGTGCGGGGATGCCCGGCGTAGTCGGCGAGCAGGCGGTCGTAGAAAAGCTGCCGGGCGGCCGGGTCGAGCCCGAGGTACGGCTCGTCGAAGAACGTCAGGGGCGCCCGCGCGGCCAGCCCGACGGTCACGCCGAGGGCCGACAGCATGCCCCGCGAGAGCCTGCGGACCAGCCGCCCGGCCGGTAACTGGAAGTCCGCGGCGAGGCCGTGCGCGAACGTGTCGTCCCAGTTCGCAAACAGCCGGCGTGCGGTGCGAAAGACGTGGCGCACGGTGTAGACGTGGGGGTAGCGCTGGCTCTCCCGGACGAAACAGACCTTCGACAGGACGGCCGGGTTCTCCACCGGTGGCGCGTCGAAGACCGACACGTTCCCCGACGACGCGAACGCCTGCCCGGTGAGGATCTGCATCAGGGTGGTCTTGCCCGCCCCGTTGCGCCCGAGCAGGCCGTAGATCGTGTGCTCGGCCAGCGCGAAGCTCACGTCATCGAGCGCCGTGACGTCACCAAAGCGCTTGGTCACCCCGTGTGCGGTTACCACCGCCGTCATCCCAGATCCCTCCCGACAACCGCACCGAATGAATCGATCATCTTCATCAGCTCGTCGTGGCCGATGCCGAGCTTGCGCGCCTCGGCGAGCAGGGGTCCCACGTACTGTTCGGTGAACCGTTCCCGTCGCCGCTCGCGCAGCCTGGCCCGGGCGCCACCGGCGACGAACATGCCGATGCCGCGTCGCTTGTAGAGCGTTCCCTCCGACACGAGTTGGTTGACGCCCTTGGCCGCGGTGGCCGGGTTGATCCGGTGAAAGGCGACAAGCTCGTTGGTGGACGGGACCTGGGCCTCCTCCGCCAGCGACCCGTCGATGATCGAGTTCTCGATCAGCTCGGCGATCTGAAGGAAGATCGGTCGGTCGTCGTCCATCGTCGGCTTAGCCGCCCAACTGGTTAGCTACATGTGTAGCTAACCATGCAACCTTGCGCCGCGGCTGTCAAGCCGCCCGGGCGTCCCGCGACCTCAGCCGGCGGCAGCGCCGGGACCCGTTTCCCGCTCAGGAAAAGGCAGCCGGGGATGCGTGGGCGGCGTCGTCTCGACGCAGCTGCGGTCCGAGCCCACCGACCGTCCTGAGGTAGGACTCGACCTGCCCGATGAGCTCCACCGCCTGAGCCCCACCAGCAACGACCGCTAGTGCCGTATCAACCAACGTTCGCCCTGTAGTGCCTCAGATCGCGGATGGCACATGTCTCGGCTAACGCGACGTCCGAAATCCGCCAGCATGCTCGCGGTCGGTCGGGCGAGAATCCGCTCGTGATCGCTGAAGCGCAGGGAATCCGCATCCGGCACCGCGGGCATGAACCGCAGGTCCATCCCACCGCCTACGTTGCCCCGACGGCCACGCTCGTCGGTGATGTCCGCGTGGGGCCGAGGGCGCGGGTGATGTACGGTGCGGTGCTCGATGCCGAGGGATCTCGGATCGAGGTCGGGGAGGCGGCGGTGATCTGCGAGAACGCAGTGTTGCGCGGGTCTGCGGTCGCCGGCGATCAGCCGGTGCTTGTCGACGACCACGTCTTCGTGGGGCCGCATGCCACGCTGCTGGGCTGCGAGGTCGGCAGGTGCGCCTA
The DNA here is from genome assembly GCF_053592075.1 of Nonomuraea sp. NPDC002799. NCBI lineage: Bacteria > Bacillati > Actinomycetota > Actinomycetes > Streptosporangiales > Streptosporangiaceae > Nonomuraea > Nonomuraea sp. NPDC002799. Next base: position 101,249 of record NZ_JBSFVA010000021.1, on the reverse strand, counting down.
TGTGGCGACCGCGGCGACGGTCCTGCAGTGCGCACGGTTGGGGGCCGGCTCGGTTGTCGCTGTCGGCGCGCTCGTCCATGCGCGCACCGTTCTGCCGGACGAGTACTTCGTGCCGCCGCACACCGTGGCGCTTGACGCGCCGGTGCGGCTGCTGGCCCCTGGCGATCCGGGCCTGGCCGAGGCCGTCAGGCGGGTGGGCTTCGCGCAGGTGGCGTTCGGCGTCGACGCGGAGTGGACCGACCGGATCAGCCGGTACGAGCACATCGCGGAGGTGCGCGTCGCCGAGTTCGGCACGCACGCGGACGATGAGGTTCTGAATCTCGGCTAGCGCCGCATCAGCGACCCTTGTGCTGTGGTGAGGTGACGCGCCGTCCGGATTCCCCTCCGGCGCGCGCGTCCGGCAAGCTGTGCCGGTGTGGCAGAGCGCGTGCGGGTCCGTGAGATCGATGACGACGAGGGCAGGCGGCTGCTGCGGATCATCCGTAGGGGCACCGGGTCGGTGGTGACCTGGCGCCGGGCGCAGATGGTGCTGTTATCCGCGCAGAGCATGCCCGTGGCGAAGATCGCCGAGGTGACATTCACCAGCGCGGACCGGGGCCTGGCGGATCCGCCGTAGCGCAGGCGCATGAGCTTGGTGCTCTCACCGTCGGGCAGTTCGCCGTTGACGTAGGCGAACTGGCCGCGGTATCGGACGTCCAGGCCGGAGAACTGCGGCCAGGCGGTGCGGGCTCGCGCGGTCAGCCTCTGGGCGAGGGAGGTCTTGGTCGACTTCGGCACGGTGGGCATGGGGCCATCCTGCCTGGTCGCCCGCGACAGCGGTGCGGTAGGCCCAGCCGGTAAGATCCACATCTGCTGCCCGGGCGCGGTGGACGTCGTAGGCGGCGAGGCAGGCCAGGGCACCGCCGCGGCCGTAGGTGTGGCCTTGCTCGCCATTCCCTTCCAGGCGGTCGGCCCGGGTCCCTCCCTCCCGGAGGCATCCCGCCCGTTCACCGAGAAACGACTCCCTTCGAAACTGAGACAGGCAATCTCGCCATTGCTCAACCCGCGTATTAGTGATCTTCTCTCAGAATCGTGAGCTCAGGGGCGAGTGGCCGATCTCCGGGGTGCCTTCTCGGTCGTCACTTCCTCAAGCGCCCGGCTCAGCCTGCGGACTGCCTCTGGACGCATACTGGGTGGAATGTCCAGCGGGAGGCGCAGACGGCGGTGCACCAGGCGGTCGGGGCTGAAGCGCGCCGCATCGACGAGTCGCAGACCGTGGCGGCTCGCGGTCGCGACGAGATCCGAGCTCGTCACGTCCGGGGGCAGGCGGCACCACAGACTGGGACCGCTGGCGTCCGGCGACACCTGCAGTGAAGGAGCGGCCGCGGCCAGGGACGCCGTGAGCGTGTCGGTGGCCTCGGAGAGGTGTCGGCGGCGCACCTTGAGAAGAGCGGGATAGTCCTTGAGGAGGAGGGTTGCGGCGATCTGCTCGAGCGTCGGTGTTCCCAGGTCGGATCTGCTCTTCTCGGACGCGAGTCGATGTGCCGTTGCCCGGTCCGTGCGCGCCCAGCCCACTCGCAGACCTCCCCAGACGGTCTTGCTGAGGGAGCCGATGCGTACGATCTGGGCGGACCGGTGAAACCGGAGGATCGCCCCGTCCGAGGGCGGCGCGAGATCGGTGAGGGTGTCGTCCACCAAGATCAGCGCCCGTGTTGTCCGGGTCGCCTGGCGAAGCGCTTCACGCTGCGTCGCATCCATCGAGAGCCCGGTCGGATTGTGCAGCCCGGGCATGAGGTAGGCGAGGCTCACCCTGGGGTTCCGCAACCCTGCGAGCAACGCCGGGAGGGACCATTCGCCGTCGACCGCGACCGCCTCGAACCGTGCGTTGTGGGCACGGAACGCATCAAGAGCGCCGGGGTAGGTCGGAGACTCGATCAGCACCCTGTCGAGCGCATTGAGACTCGTTCGGATCACCAGGTTCATGGCTTGTTGTGCGCCTGTGGTGACGCATATCTGGTCGGCATCCGTGTCCAGGCCCCGGCTGGAGTAGAGATGGGCGATCGCGACGCGGAGCTCTGCCAACCCCGCGGCACTGTAGCCCGTTCCGGTGAACGCCAGCCGGTCGAGTGCGGCATGAAAGGCAGCGTGCACTTCTGGCGGGGGCGCTGAGGGAGCCGCCGCGGACCAATCGATCTCCTGCCGGGATCGTTCTGACGTGATGGGAGCCGTCCAGGGCGCCATGGACTCAAGCGCGGCGTCCGGAGGGAGCCTCACGACGGTGCCGGAGCCATGGCGTGTGGTCAGGAACCCGCGATCTCGCAGATGGGCCAGTGCGCAGACGACAGTTGCGCGGCTGATCTGCAGGTCGTGCGCCAGCGGCCGCTCGGCGGGCAGCCGGGTGCCGGTAGGCAGACGCCCGTCGAGGATGAGGCCCGCCAGGCGGTCGGCCAAACCTTCGGCGAGCCCGGCCGGCGAGCGCCACGAACCCAGCAGCGTGACGAGGTTTGATGAGGAGATTCGCACCCGACCAGTCCACTATCTCGCAAGTGGCATGTCCAGCGGCGGCTGAGCGGTGACAAGGTGAGGACGTCACAGACAGCAGAGGAGACAGCGGTGCGGGTCATCACGTCGGAACAGGTCAAGGCCGCCCTGGAGCTGGTGGACTTCGTGGAGCCGATGGGCCGTGCCCTGGCCGCCTACAGCCGGGGAGACGTGCTCGCCGCACCGATGTCGCTGTTCGAGGTGCCCGGCGGGGAAACGCACATCAAGGCCGCCGTGCTGCGAGGCGGGAGGCGCTGGTCCGTCAAAGTCGTCACCAACGTCCCTGCCAACGCCGCTCGCGGTCTTCCTGCCGCGCACGCCACCGTCACGTTGTTCGATGTGGACTCCGGACAGCCTGTCGTGCTCATTCAGGACGACGGTGGCAGGCTGACCGGCTGGCGTACCGCAGCAGTCGGGGCCATCTCAGCGCAGCTGCTGGCACCGCCCACACGCACTTTGCTGGTCGCGGGGACCGGGCAGCAGGCGCGGCTGCAGGTGCAGGCGTTCGCCTCGGTCCAGGAGTTCTCGAGATTGCTGATCTGGGGGCGCAGGACGGAGCGAGTCGGCCGTATGGCTGCGGAACTCCGCATGATGCTGCCGCGAGTCAACGTCGTGGCCGTGTCCGACTTGGCGCGGGCCGTGGCCGAGGCGCAATCGGTGATCACGGCGACGGCGAGCACCGAACCGTTTCTGAGGGGTGAATGGCTGCGTCCGGGCCACCATGTGACTGCCCTCGGCGCCGACGACCTGGCCAAGCGGGAGCTGGACGCCACCGCGTTCGCCCGGGCGGACAGAGTCTACGTCGACTCGATTGCCCAGAACTTGGAGGTCGGGGAGCTTCGCGGTGCCGTCGGCGCCGGGGCCCTGGACGCGGCGAGCCTGGTCGAGCTCGGCACGTTGTGGATGAATCCGGTCCGCAGGAAGCCGGACGAGATCACGATCGCCAAATTGACGGGCATCGGAGTTCAGGACCTCGCCGCTGCGGAGGTCGTACTCGAGCGCGTCCCGTAGAACCTGTTCACGTCACACTGCCAGATTGGATGGATATTGCGGTGAGTGCTGAGTCCTTCGGCTACCGTCTCGCGGACGTCTTCGCCGAGCGCCGATATGAGGGCAATGGCGTCGCGGTTTTCGTTGACCCGCCACGGCTGTCGCAGTCGCAACTGATGCGGGTCACCACCGAGGTGCGGCAGTTCGAGTCGGCCTACCTGTGGCCGACACCGGATCCAACCACCTTCGAGACCAGGATCTTCGTGGTGGACAGGGAGCTCGAGTTCGCCGGCCATCCGGTTCTCGGAGCGGCTGCCGTCCTTCATGAACGGCATGGCGCCGCCGCCCACGAACAACAATGGACGTTGCGCCTGGGCACGCGGGCCGTATCCGTACGCAGCCTCCCGGACGGGAGGGGCGGGTACGACGTCTCCATGGAGCAGGGCACTCCCGCATTCGGCCCCGTGATGGACGACCATTATCGATCGCGGGTGGCGCAGGCCCTGAGTCTGGAGCCGGATGACCTGGTTCCCGAGCTTCCTGTGCGATGGGTCAGTACGGGCCTGCGGTATCTCATCGTTCCCGTCCGCCCCGACGCGTTGGCGCGGGCGCGAATAGGCACGGCCATCTTCGGTGAAGTGCTCGCCGAAGCAGGCGCCCTGCTCTGCTACGTCCTGGATCCGGAAAACCGGGAGGGTCGCAACTGGGTCAATGACGGGAGCGTCGAGGACATCGCCACCGGAAGCGCGTCCGGACCTGCGGCCTCCTATATCGCCCGTTACCGGCTGGCCGACATGAACAAGACGATCGAGCTGGCCCAAGGCCGTTTCCTGAACCGGCCCAGCATCATGCGTGTCGACCTGGCGGGCGAGGCGGACAGGATCGATGGAGTCAGGCTGAGCGGTCATGTGTGCCTCACCGGGACGGGCACCATGGATGGCCCTCCGGCACTCCGTTAGGAGATTCGATTCATGCGGGGCGAGACGACTGACCCACTACATCGGTTCTTCGGCACTGCGGTGGCCCTGATGATCGCCGATAACGGCGTGTGGGAAAAGGCCGACAGGTTTCACGTCGGAGACGCGTCAGGCGTGGAAGCGGTGCGGCATCGGCTGGACCGTGCCGGCGAGGACGTCGCGATCGAAGTCGGTTTCGACACCGACGCCTTTGTCGGTCTGCGGCTGCGCCCTGCCGAGCGCAGCCAGGCGAAGGAGCTGGTGACAACTCTTCTCACTCAACCAGCGGGTGTTCCTCGGACTGCCGGCGGGGTCATGAGCATGGTCGACCGGCTCGCTGCGACACGTTTCGCACACGTCAAGGCCGATCACGCAGAATTAGGGGTCCTCGATCGTTGGCAGAGCCTGGGCCACATCAAGTTCGATCTCCCGCTCGTGGATGTGAATCCGCTCCGGTTGAACCCGGCCGGTTTCGACCTCCACGACGCCCCGGCGCCGATCATGCTCGAGATCGTTTTCGGGCCGAAGGCAGACGGCTGGATCGCCGCCCGAGTGTCGACTCAAAAGGGCCCGCACATGCACAAGTTTGATGCGTTCAGGTTCCGCGCCTTTGCAGAAGCTGTTTGCATGAGCTTGCCGATTCCACATCCCGGCGAGTGTGCGCCACGGGATTCTCACGGCGGGAAATGATCAGGTCGGCTCCCTGGCCACCGGCCAGACGAGGGCGGACGGCCTGCTGCGGATGTTCGGTCGCGAGGGACGGCCCACCCCGCTGGGGCAAGCGCTGGCACGCAAGGGCAACGGGGTCGAGGAACCGGCGGACAACCGTTGGCGCTGAGAAGGATCAAGACGCACTCACGGCTGAAACATCCTCACTTGTAACGTGTCAATCACTATGAGTTGATCGCGACCGATATGGCCCTACCGTGCTACCTGGGGCCGCGAGATCGGAGTCTTCCCATGTCTCTGCGGCCCCGCTCCTACTGTCAGGTGCCTGAGGAAACCGCTCGGGTAGCGCGAGCGGCTCTCCCGGGCGGAAGTCCGGCCATCCGGATCCGCGACGCCCTCGGAGTCATCTACGAAGACGAGCAGTTCGAGGACCTGTTCTCATCGCAGGGGCAGCCCGCGCTGTCGCCGGGGCGCCTGGCAATGGTGTTGGTTATGCAGTTCAGCGAGGGCTTGCCTGACCGGCAGGCCGCTGAGGCGGTACGGGCGCGCATCGATTGGAAGTACGCTCTCGGCCTCGACTTGGCCGATCCGGGCTTCGACTTCTCCGTGCTGAGCGAGTTCCGGACCCGGCTGGTGGCCGGGAACTGCGAACAGCAGATCCTGGACACCGTGCTGGAGCGGGCGGCTGAGGCCGGACTGCTCAAGACCGCAGGGCGTGCCCGGACCGATTCCACCCACGTGCTGGCGGCTATCCGTGACCTCAACCGGCTGGAGTTGGCCGGCGAGACGCTGCCCGTCAAAGCCGAGTGCACCCGAAGCCGGCGTCGACGGCTCACGTTACGCCCCCAGGCTGAACACGAGGTTCTCGCCTGGGCACGGGCCGAGCAGCACACTGACCAGTGGAAGAGCCGCTACCAGGCCCGACAGGGCATCGAAGGCACCATCGCCCAGGGGGTCAAGGTCTCCGGCCTGCGGCGATCCTGCTACCGGGGGACGGCCAAGACTCACCTTCAGCACCTCCTCATCGCCGCCGCGATGAACGTCACCAGGCTCGATGCTTGGCTGCTCGGAACGCCACTGGCCCCGACCCGAACATCGCACTTCGCCGCCCTGCGGCCCGCGGCCTGAGGGGGTGTATCCATTCCCTAACGATCTTCAGGGAGCGCGAAAGCCCACCTCTGAGGAGCGCGTTGAAGAGTCTCTCCTATTGTTAGATGCCGATCGAAATTTAAGGGAGTTGAACATGCGCACTGTGCGGATCGACCGCTTTGGCGACCCTGACGTCCTAACCATTGCTGAGGCGCCAGCACCTCGCCTGTTCGAGGGCGAGGTGCTGGTACGCGTTGTTGCCTCCGCCATCAATCCCGTTGATGACAAGACCCGTCAGGGGGCCATCGGAGAGGGAACGCCACCCCTGCCGATGACCTTGGGCTGGGAACTGGCGGGCATCGTCGTCGACAGCCCGACCAGTGGACTGCCCGTGGGTGAACGGGTCTTCGGGATGTCTCACCAGCTTGGAACCGGACGAGGAACCTGGGCCGATCTCGTGGCCATGCCGGTCGGCTCGCTTGCCGCCGCCCCCTCGAGGATCAGCCTGGTGGAGGCGGCGACACTGCCGTTGCCTGGGCTCACCGCCTTGCAGACGCTGGACTGGCTGGACATCCGCGCAGGAGAACGCCTTTTGGTGGCAGGTGCGGTCGGCGCGGTAGGAGGCCTGGCCGTACAACTGGCCCGAGCGCGCGGCGCCCGGGTAGACGCGCTGGTTTCCAGACCAGCCCAGGTCGAGGTAGCCAAGGAGTTGGGGGCCGAATGGGCCACAACGGAGCGCGCCACGCTCCCCGTAGCCGCCTATGACGCCGTCTTCGACACCTTTGGCGCCTTTGTCACCAAAGCCGTGGCCGATGAAGGCCGCTACGCCTCCATCGCCACCCAAGCCGGACCCGTGCCGGATCTGTCCCACCGAGCGGTCCGCACCACGGTCAACCAGGTGCGCGAGGACGGCGCAGGGCTTGCCGAACTGGCCAAGATTGTAGATGCGGGCCAGGTCAAGGTACGAGTTGACTCCGAATACAGCCTGCAAGACGTGCAAGAAGCGCACGAGCACTACCTCCGGGGCCAGTTGACAGGAAAGATCGCCCTCATTCTCTGAAAGCGCCCGGCCAGGAACCGAGGCCTGGCACGTCCACACGCAGCAGCACCAGTGAGGAATCGGACCAGTCTCAAGCAGCGCGTGGCGCAGACACCGACCCACAGGCCCACGCTTGAGTGTTCCTGATGAGAGTTAACGGATCTGCCCACGTCATCGGGGCAGACTTCGGATTGGTAGCCACTGGCAGGTGAGCACTCGGGTTTCCTGGACTTGAGTCCTGATGAAAGACCGTGCCCCTGCCGGTAACCGGGTGAGTTGATCGCTGATGGGATGTCGTGCCCCGCCGTCTGTGGCGTGAGCACTGAGTTCATTAGGTCGCAGATGGTTCTCCCGACCGGCTGCCGGAGGAGCTCGAAGACGGAAGAGATGTTGCTGTTCGTCGGGGCCAACTAGGCTGAGGACCACCACGATGTGGAGTTGACGGACCAGACGGGCAAGAGGCTGGCCAAGGCGCGGCTGCCGGAGGGTGTGGCGGGCATCGCGCGGCTGCACGCCATGATCGCCGAGCAGCTCGGCGAGGACGCGGAGGAGCAGGCCGATCAGGTGCTGATCGGGATTGAGACCGACCGAGGCCCGTGGGTGCAGGCCCTTGTGGCCGCCGGATACCGGGTGTATGCGGTTAACCCACTGCAGGCCAGCGAGTACCGCAAGGAGAACTTCAGCAAGATCGCGAAGCCGAGTCGCGTGGCATCGCGCTTGCCGGCGATCAGGTCGCGCTCTTCATCCAGGATCGTCCAGTGCTCGACCAACTCGTCGATGTGCATCGGGGGGTGTTTCATGACCGCCCAGCATTGACCAGGCAAGTCACAGCAAGATCAACGCCGTTTGGGGCTCAGTACTGACACGTTTCTTACCGGCACCCCGTCTACTGCGCGCCGCCCGCCAACCGGGCCGGGTGAACGCCATCGGAGTGGCCTTCCGGCACGGGCCGCGGGGCCGCGAAGAGTCCGGCGCGGGCGGCGGCCAGGGTGATGGCCGCCGCCTGGTCGGCCGTGGTGTCGTCGATCGGCTCGGCGGTGACCAGCAGGCGCAGGTAGAGGGGGGCGATCAGGGATTTGAGCAGGGCGACGGGGTCCGTTCCCTCGGGGAGCTGGCCGCGTTCGACGGCGCGGGTGATGACGGGTTCGCCACGGCGGAAGCGGTCGACGAAGAAGCGCCGTCTCACCTGGCCGACCTCGGGCAGCCGGGCGGCGTCGGAGATCAGGGCCGCGGTGATGGCCTGGTCGGTGGCGGTGGTGAGCAGCCTGGCCACCAGGCGGGCCAGCTCCCGCAGGTCCGTCTCGATCGACGCGGTGTCCGGGATGGGCACGTCGGCGGCGACGTGCTCGGTGAGCGCCTCGGTGACCAGCGCTTCGCGGTCCGGCCAGCGCCGGTAGACGGTCGTCTTGTGCACCCCGGCCCGGCGCGCGACGTTCTCGACGGTGAGGCCGGCGTAGCCGGTCTCGGCCAGCTCGTCGAGCGTGGCCGCCAGAACGGCGGAGCGAACCTTGGGACCGCGCCCCACCGGTGTCATCATCGCTACTCCAGGTTGCCGTACGGGTCCGCTGTCTGCCTGGCTCACCTTATAGCGACCCGAAGTTGCGATGAGGCCGTGATCATCCGCCGCTAGCAACAAGCCTGTCACCCTATGGGTACGGAGAGTGGTTTCCGGTGTGCGTACGGTGACTTCAGGGAGTTCTCCGGCTCTCACCCGTGGGCCCCGCACTCTCACGGGTCCCAGGAGAAGGGCGGCACATGGCCACTGATCGGCGAGTCCTCGCGATAGACAGGTCCTGCATCGGCGTCGGCTGCCACGCCTCCGCCGACCCCGGCACCCTGTTGTCCGGCAGGCTGCCCGCGTCATGACCGTCCAGGCCGGCCCTCGGCCGTACCTCCTGCTCCAGCGGATCCCCTCCCTGGCCGGCCGGTGCCGCATGCATCCGCGCACCCTCAAGGCCGGGCAGGAGGTGCTGCGCTGGGCCCAGGAGGCCGGGCTGGTCACCGACCCCGCCGCGCTGCGGCGCCTGCGGGCCATCGGCGGTCACCGCCTGGCCGGACGGATTCTCGCCGACGCCGGCGACGACAAGCTGGTGTTGTTCGCCCGCTGGCTCACCTGGGTCGCGCTGCTCGACGACCACTGGGACGAACGATCCCGCCCCGCCACGCTCAAAGAGGTCGACCACACCTACACCCGGCTGCTCCAGGTGGTCGAGCACGGCCGTGAGCCCGCGGACGCCACACCGCTGGAAGGCGCCTTCGCCCGGTTGTGGCAGGTGACGGCCTCCGACATGAGCCCCGCCTGGCGTGAGCGGTTCGGCGCCCACCTGTCGGCGAACCACCAGGCCACCCGATGGGAGATCCACACCCGGCGCAGCGGGCGGCTCCTGGCGATGGCCGACTATCCGGCCCACCGCCGCGCGACCTTCGCCACGTTCATCTTCGACGCCGGCGAGGCGGTCCTCGGCACCGAACTGCCCGAGGCCCTGGTGACCGAGCCGGCCTGGGCCGACGTCGCCGACGCCGCCAACGACGTGGCCGTCTGGTGCAACGATGTGCTCACGCTGGACAAGGACCGGCGCGCGGCCGATCTCACCAACTACGTGCTGGCCGCCCGGCAACATCTCGGCCTGCCCGAGGCCGAGGCCGTCTCCTGGGTGATCGACCGGATCGCCGTCCGGATGAGCGAGCTGGCTGAGAGCGCACGCGCGCTGCCGGCCTGCTACCGCCGGCTCGGCCTGTCCCACGGCACGGCCAGGGCGGCCGGCAAGGTCGTCTGCGCCTATCTCACCCTTCCCCACGCCAACCTGGAGTGGATCGGCGAAGCGGGCCGCTACCGGCCGGTGCGGAGCGGCGCATCGTAGGGGCGGCGCCCAGCCGGACGTTCTCGGATGCGGACCGCCCGTGCGGGCGGTCCGCCACCGGGAGGGTTACCCGGCCTCCCCGTGGGCGTGCCTCCGGTACTCGCCGGGTGGCCTCCCGTACGCGCCGGCCTCAGAGCTGGGAGGTGAGCAGGAGAGCGAGGGCGAGGGTGAGCAGCAGGGAGTCCAGCCGGTCCAGTAGCCCGCCCGCCCCCGCCAGCCACGACGCCGAATCCTTGGCGCCCGCCCCTCGCTTGACCATCGACTCCAGCAGATCGCCCAGCGGCGCGCCCACCGTGACGGCCACCACCAGCGGGAGCGTGAGCGCGCCCAGCGCCGTGAGCGCCCCCAGCCCGGCGGCGGCCCCTGCCAGCGCCCCGCTCCACCGCTTGGCCGGCGACAACGGCGACAACGCCGGCCCGCCCAGCAGTCGCCCGCCGAACGAGGCCGCGATGTCCGCGACCGACACCGCGATGAACACCGCCAGCACGGCGTCCCCGAGCAGCACCACCCCGGTCAGCGGCAGGAACCACAACACCCCGAACACGCCCAGCGACGCGCGCCCGAGCCCGCCCTCCGTGTCCCCGGCCAGCAGCGGGACGAGGACCACCGCCAGCACCCCGGCGATCAGCGCCTGCCCCAGGTACGCCGGCGCCAGCCAGGCCACCAGGGGCGACGCGGTCACCACCGCCACGAGCGCCACACGGTCGGGCACGGGCGACTTCAGCAACCCGCCGTACTCCAGGGCGCACACGACTCCCGCCGCCACCGCCAGGGCGGCGGCCCCGCCGCGACCGGCGTACAGGGCGGCGACCACCACGGGCACGGCCACCGCCCAGGCGCACCAGCGCAGGATGTACGCACGCCTGCGCGACAGGACGACGGCCACCCCGCCGACGGCGAGCGCCCCGGCCACGTACGGCAGCGCCGTGGCGGGCGTGATCACGCGCGGTCCCGGAGCGCGGTGGCGACCGTGGCGGCCACGCGTTCGTTGGCCGCCGCGTCGCGGACCGAGACGCGGACGGTCCTGCCTTCGAAGGCGGGCGACATGGGCGACAGGTCGCGCAGGAACACCCCGCGCCGCCGGCACGCCGCCACCAGCCGGCCTGCGCCGGGACCGCCCCGGGGCAGCGTGAGCAGCACGAAGTTGGCCACCGACTCGTCAACACGCAGGTCGCCGCCGATCGCGGCCAGTCCTCTCGCCACGCCGGCGCGCAGGGTACGCGTCTCGGCCCAGCGTGCGGCGTAGTGGCCGGGGTCGCGCAGCGCGTGCACGGCGGCGATCTGGGCGGGCAGGCTCACCCCCCACGGCGGTGCCCAGCGCCGGATCCCGGCCACGATCTCCGCTGGACCGGCGAGGTAGGCCACGCGTAGCCCCGACAGGGCGTACATCTTGGACATCGATTTGCACACCACGACATTTCCGGACGCGGCGGCGTACGGTTCCAGCGACCGCGCGCCCGCCACGTACTCGGCGTACGCCTCGTCGAGCCAGAACCGCGTGCCGCCCGGCGCGTCCTCGATCACCCGGCGCAGCTCGTCCGCGTCGGTGTACACGCCCGTCGGGTTGTTGGGGTTGACGATGACCACCAGGTCATAGCGCTCGCGCAGGGTGTCGCGCAGCCGGTTGAGGTCGAGCCGCCATCCGTCGGCCCGCCCCAGCGCCACGACGGTCCTGCCGCCGTGCGCGGCCACCCAGCGCAGCGCCGCGTGCATGAGCAGCACCGCCGCCGTGCTCCCCCGCCAGCGCGGCGCAACGGTCAGGATGCGGATCTCGAACAGGGCGTCCTGGCCGGGCGGCGACGGGTGGCCGTCCCGGGGAAGGTACTTGTCGATCGAGTAGCGGCCCGCCCAGGGCGGCGTCACACTGACGAACCCGACGGGCTCGGCGCCACTCGCGGCGACGAGGTAGACGTTGTCGCCGTCGAGTTCGTCGGTCAGGCGTCCGGCCTGGTTGGGGGCGTGCTGGCCGAGCTCGCGCGCGTAGACCTCGTGCCGCAGCCGATAGATCCACTCGCGGTCGTCCGCCGTCCCCGGGCGTATTTCCAGCATGGTCACGATCTCTTCGACGTGCGCCGCCACGCGCCGGTTTCCCGGACCCGCCGGAGCGGCCGGGTGGTAGAAGGCGAGCCGAGGCATTGCCGAGCTGTGCGCCGCATAGTACTGTGTGCCGCATGGTGAAGGGCGACGCGTACGACAAGCTCGAACTCGAGCTGCGGCGTGGCGTCGTCGTCCTCGCCGCCCTCTCCCAGTTGCACACTGCGCGCTACGGCTACGAGCTGCGCCAATCGCTGGCCGAAAGCGGCATGACCATCGAGGAGGGGACCCTCTACCCCCTGCTCCGGCGGCTGGAGTCCCAGGGCGTGCTGACCAGTGAATGGCGCACCGACGGCGGCGCCCCGCGCCGCTACTACGTGCTCAGCACCGAGGGCCGCGAGCTGTACCAGCGGCTGACGGTCGCCTGGCGCGGCCTCAACGACACCATGGATCGTCTCCTGAAGGACGGAGAGCGCCATGCGCCCTGACGATCTCATCCAGAGCTACGTGGACGACGTGGCCCGCCTCCTGCCGCGCGGGCAGCGCCGCGATGTCGCGGCCGAGCTGCGCACCCTCCTGTCGGAGGAGCTCGCGGCCAAGGTCGCGGAGACCGGCCGGCCCGCCGACGAGGACATGGCGCGTGAGCTGGTGCTCGCCTTCGGCCGCCCGGCCGAGGTCGCGGCCCGCTACCACTCCTTCCCGACCCTCATCGATCCGGCCGACTCCCCCAGGTTCCTCCGCCTGACCGTGCTCGGCCTGGCCGTCATCTGGCTGCTCGGGCTGGTGGAGGCCGTGCGTTCGCACCCGGTCGGCTCACCTGCCGACCTGCTCGGCGTGCTGCAACGCTGGTGGCTCGGCGCCGGCCTGCCGGCCCTGTGGTGGCCGGGCCTGCTCGTGCTCTGCTTCGCCGCGGGCGCCTGGTTCCGCAGGCACCGCCCGGAGCCGGTGTGGAAACCCCGGCGCACGGACCGCGACGCGGTCAACCGCTTCGGCTACCTCGCCGGCATCGCCGCCGCCGTCTGCGGCCTGCTCGTGCTCGTCAACGCCGGAAGGCTGCTCGACTACTTCTACGACGGCCGCGCGGCCGCCAACGCCTACCATGTGTTCGCCCTCGACGAGGACTTCCTGCGCTACCGGGCACCCTGGCTGCTGGCAATCATGATCCTGCACCTCGTGCTCTACGCGGTCCTGATCGTGCGGGGGCGCTGGCAGGCGCTGACCCGGCGGATCGACCTCACCCTGGGCCTCGTCATCTGCGCCCTGCTCATCTGGTCCCTGACCGGAGGCCGCATCTACGCGGCCGAGCCGACCGACCAGATCGTGAAAGGCGTGATCGTGCTGATCCTCGCCGGCGCCCTGCTCGACGCGGGCCTCAAACTACGCCGCGCCCGGCGGCGGGCCACCTACCTCCCCTCGACCTGATCGCCCGCCGCTGAGACGTCGCGTCTCGTCAGTAACGTTCCGCCAGGCCGGAGTTGATCTGAGTGAGCAGCAGCGTGGCGTTGGTGTAGCGGACGAGGTTCGCCAGGGTCGGCGGCTCGGCCAGCGTGGCCTGGGCGTGGCGGACGGCGTCCCCCACCGTCGCCACGCCGAGCGCGCGGGTGAGCAGCGTGTCGACGCGGGTGGCGGCGTTGATCCGGCGGGTGGCCAGGTTGAGCGTGGTGGCCAGGACCTCGCCGCGCAACACGCGCGGCTGGGTCACGCGCAGGGTCAGCACGTCCGTGGACTCGCGTGGCGCGAGCGCGCCGTCGGCGTCATCGTCGAAGCGCGTGTCGGTGGCCTGGACGCGGGCCAGCGCCTCGGCCGGGCGCAGGTCGTGCCGGAGCGCCCACACCGCCGGGAGCAGCGGCTGCCTGCTGGGCGCGACCTCGGTGACCGACGTGCGCGCCGAGCCGGTGACCGGATCGAACGTGCACGCCGCGCCGGCGTTGCGGTAGGCGACGGAGAAGACGCCCTCGTACGCCGTGCCGGCCGTGGCCAGCAACGTCGGCCGCGCGGTGAAGACGATCGTGCGCTCACCGGAGCGGGCGGGCACGTCGCCGGCGTTCCAGACCAGCGTCCTGGTCCCGTCGGCGTTCAGCGTCACCGCATCCGGTCTGGGCCCCGCTCCCTGGTCGAGGGCGGCGCTGTAGTAGACGCCCGCCGGAAGTGTGCCGGTGACGGCGACGCCGGACGCGCCGCCTCCGCCGGTATTGGCGTATGTGAGCGTGTACGTGATCGCCTCACCCGCGTTGACGGTGGCCGTCGCGGTCGTGTTCACCGTGAGCGCGGGGGCGCGGACCGTGGTGGTGACGCGGGCGGTGTTGTCACTCGTGTACGGGTCGGGCACGCCGTCGGCGTCGGTCCCCGAGATGGCGACGCTGTTGGCCAGCACCGTTCCGTCGGCGGTGTCGCAGGGCACCTGGTGGGTCCACTGCTGCGTGTCCACCTCGTTCACGTCCAGCTCGGGCAGCGTGCGCCGCTGGACGGAGCCGTCCGGCCGGGTGTCGGTGACCTCGATGTCCTTGGCCTGGCCGGGGCCGGCATTGGTCACGTTCACCGTGTAGGCGATGGTGTCGCCGCCCGTGGCCTCCGCCCGGTCTGCCGTCTTGGTGACCTTCAGGTCGGCCTTCTGGGACATGGCCAGGATCGTCTCGTCGGTCAGCTCCGCCGGCAGGTTCGCGTGCGCGCCGTCGGCGAAGAACGTGGTGTCGAGCCGTGGGCTGTACTGGAGGTTGGCCCAGTCGTCGTACCCGTGCAGCGTCTCGCCGGCCCTAGGGCCCTTGCAGCCGTACTTGTCCGCCGGCTCGATGGAGTCGATGCGGTTGATGTCGGCGGGGATGCCGGTCTCGTTCCCGCCGTTGACGCCGTTCCAGTCGATGGAGCCGTTCACGGCCGGGTCCACCTGGTGCCTGCCGCCGACTCCGTACACGGTGTCGCGGTTGGGGGTGGGGGTGGTGTACAGGCCGCGGCTCTCGTCGAGGCTGTTCTCGTTCAGCGGGGTGGCGAAGGCCGTGCCTCTGACCGCGCTGGAGTAGTCCAGGGGCCGGTTACGGTCGAAGTTGACGAACTGGAGGGTGTAGTTCATCACGCTGAGGTAGTTGGGCTTGCAGTTGACGAAGTCGCCGCCGCCGTGGCCCAGCCCGAGCGTGTGCCCGAGTTCGTGCATGAAGGTCGAGGTTTCGGCGTTCCGCCGGCCGCCCACGTTGGTCAGGGCGCCGGCGCTCAACGCGGGGATGGTGACGATGAAGTCGTTGCCACCGTTTCCGGTGGTCTCATCCCATTCCGCTTCGCCGGAGGAGTGGATGTCGGTCGCGTGCACGAGACCGAAGATCATGTAGCGGTAGACCAGGCGTTTGGCCTCCAGGATGTGCACGCAGTTCGGACTGGACCGGTCGGCGGCGGTGCCGAAGAATCCGGGGCACTGGCCGGGTGGCCTGCCCATCGAGTAGTCGCTCTTCAGGTCGTAGAAGTCGTCCAGGAAGGTGCCGCCCCGCGTCCTGAACTTCACGACCGGTATCTGCGGCGTCTCGTCGTCCTGCGCCGCGTGCAGCTCGATCCCCCGGTATTTCGACTTCGACGCGTCGGCGGGGTCCGGATAGGGATCGACGGGCGCGTTGGTGAAGGCCCTCTTCACGTCGTCGAGCACGCCCGCCTGGGGTCCGGTCCCCCGCATGGAGTCGACCTCCACGAACAGATCCTTGCGGTACGGCACGGCATGGTAGGGCGCCTCCGCCAGAGCCAGGTCGATCGTGCCGTCGTCGTTGACGTCCATGCCCCGGCCGGGAGTCTCCCAGGCGTTGGTGATGCTGTCCCCGTCGCTGTCGATGCCGATCGTCCGGTCGAGGCAGGACGGGGTGGTGACGCTGAAGAACCCGCGGGCGGAGTCCGCGCCGGTGGTCTCGCTCTCCCCCATCAGGGCCGGCAGCCCGGCGCCCTGCCGCGCGGTGAGCTCGGGGCTGGTGAAGACACAACTGTTCAGGTCGAAGCTGAGGTCCAGGTAGTCCTTGCCCTTGACCCAGTGGACGACGTCGTCCAGGCTCAGGTCGTCCTGGTCCCAGAGCTGCATGTGGATGGCGACCGGGTTGTGGCTGGTGTCCACCGTGACGCGGTGCACCCAGTTGGTCCGGATGTCTGATCCGTGGGCGCAGCAGTAGTCGTCTCTGCCGTCGTACAGGCCCTGGTGGTCGATCTCGAACTTCGGGTAGTAGTCGTTCCCGCACTCCTCCCCGAACTCCTCGTCACACGACAGCTCCACCACCCGATACAGGTGCACCGTGACCTCCGCGGTGGCGGCCTGGGCCGGTCCGGCGGCCACCGTCCCCCAGGCCAGCACCACGAGTAAGGCGGCCAGCAGCCGCCCTGCTCCCCTCGGCACGTTCATGATCCGCTCCCCTGACGCCTCGATGTGGAGGCTCATTGTCACGGCGGCCCGGCAGATCTCGCCTGAGTAGGGCCTACTCAGGCGGCGCAGATCTACTACGAGGAGATCACCGCCGCCGGGGACTGGGGCACGAGCGCGGGAGGTACGGGGCCGGACGGCGAGTCCGGCCCGTACCGCGCCCGGGCCCTGTGCACGCACGGCGCAGGCCCGAGACGTCCCTGGACCGTCAGCTCGGCAGGGTCAGGCCCGCGTCGCGGGCCGCGGCCACGGCGGCCGTGACGAACTGCTCGTAGGTGCCCAGACCTCCGCGCAGGCCGAAGAGATCGGTCTGCCGGTATTCCACGACCACGTGCGAGGCTCCGTTCGGCGTCGACTTCTGCCCCATGGAGTAGGTGAACCATTCGGCCGGCCGGGCAGGGTGCGCCTCGTGCGCGGGGTAGCCGAGAGGCGGGGACATCGCGTCGTGGCCGATGCCACGCGGTCCCTGGCCGCTCATGTGCTCAGCCAGCGACTCATCCTTCCCGTCCCCCGGGTCGCCGGCCTGTATCGATCGCAGCCACCAGAAGAGCGTGAGCTTGTTGGTGCAGGTGTCGTGACCTCCCACGCTGTACGGATAGGGGCATACCAGGCCATCCTGCTCCGCTTGGGGCAGGGCGTTGACCATGGCGTCGAAGGCGGTCCGCTCCAGCTCCGACAGCGCGTTCATGTAGACCGACCGCAGGTTCGTCCGCGGCAACATCGCGAAGGCCGCCTTCGGCCCGTCGTCGGCCTTGAGGGGCTGGTTCTCGAAGACCCACAGGATGTAGTGGATCAGCGTGATGAACCCGATCAGCTTCGGCGACTGATGCCGCCCCGTCAGCCAGGTCTGCACCCGCGCGCTCGAGTCGAACCCGAACCGCCGCAGTCTCGCGGGGATCTCGTCCAGCGGCACGTCCATGGTGGCCTGGATCGTTCCATGCACCGTGTCGCCGCTGGCACCCAGCGCGAGTGTGGACTTACGCGCGGGGTAGGCGACCACCATCACCGGCCGGTCGCCTTCGAAGGTGCACACCTTGATGTCGGCTGCCAGCCGGAAGGCGATGATTCTGCCGACGTTGGTGTCCGGCACGAGCACCACGTCGTCGGTGGCCTGGATGTCGTCGTTCGCCACCAGGCGCCCCTCGGCCACCCGCAGGGCCTGCGGCGTGCCGGCGGGCTTGACCCTGGACGACCGCCTGGGGCCGGTCGCCTCCTGCTGCTCGCCAGCGGCCTGCAGGAACACCTTGGGGAGCTTGGCGTCCTCGGCCGAACGAGTCGTCAGCAGGGTCAGCAGATCGCCGATGAAGACGAGCTGGCGGTGCAGGGCCGCCCACGTGGTCACCGCGTCGGTGATGATCTCGACCTCGCTGGTGTCGGACTCGATCGCCACCCCAGGGTCGGGCCAATAGCAGAGGCGACCCTTGGACGGCACGTACTCCTGGATCTGCCACGTGTTCCCGGCCTCCGCCAGGAACCTCACGTTGCTGCGGTGAAACTGCCACTCAAACCCGATCTTGGGCACGGCACCTCCTTGTGACAAGAGACATCGATGCCATCAGAGAGAGCCGGACGCGTCCTGATACATCTCGATGCGCTCGGCTCCGGACGGGCGCGCTCCTGACCGGCCCGGGCTCTGGCCTGAGAAAATCAGACCGTGCCCGGGCTTCGGTTTCAGGCCGGGTCAGCTCTGCCGGGAGAGGCCCTGCTCGACGGCTTCGATGATCCGGGGCCGCAACTCCGCGCACCGGATGATCGCGTCCACCGAGCCGACGTCGACCGCCCGCTGGATGCTGTGCACGCGATCGAACTCGGTGGCCACCTCGGTGAGCTTCTCCGCGCGTACGGACGCCCGCAGCTCGCCCAGCTCGGCGGTCAGCGCGGCCCGCGTGGCCGCCGGCGCCGCCGCGACCCGGGCGGCCAGCGCCTGCACGCGAGGGTCGTTGCCCGTCCGCTTGTCGACGTCGCGCGCGAAGACCACCGCGGCGGCCGGAGCGCCGCCGAGCACCGAGGCGAACGAGCCCTCCACCGCGAGCACGGTCATGTTCGGGTTGAGCGCCTTGGAGAACACCACGAACGCGCCGCCGTGGTAGCGCGAGATCACGCAGAACACGATGGGGCCCTTGAAGTTCACCACCGCGCGGCCGATCTCCGCGCCGTACTCCAACTGCAGCCTGCGCATCGACTCGGGTGACCCGTCGAACCCCGACAGGTTGGCCAGCACGACCAGCGGACGGTTCCCGCTGGCGGCGTTGATGGCCCGGGCCGCCTTCTTCGACGATCGCGGGAACAGGGTGCCGGCGGTGTAGGTGTCCGGGCCGTCGGTGGGCGGGAAGCCGCGCCGCGGCACCGGCCGGGACTCGATGCCCAGCAGGCACACCGGCCGGCCGCCGAGGTGCACGTCCTGGACCGCGGCGGTGTCCGCGTCGGCCATGCCCGCCCACCGCTCCAGCACCGGGTGGTCCTGATCGGACAGCGCGCGCATGACCGTGCGGATGTCGAACGGCTTCTTGCGGTCCGGGTTGGAGGCGCTGGAGAAGATCTGGCCCACGGTCGTGAAGTCGCTGTCCGGCACGGCGTGCGGGAACGCCGACACGTCGCGGTCCACCGGGTCGCTGGTGACCGTCTTGCGCGGCCCGCTCTCCCCCGGCGCGACGTAACTGTGGTCGTAGTGCGACATCAGCACGTCCCGTGCGCCCCGGATGTCCGGCGCCCAGTATTGCGCCTGGCCGTTGGGGCCCATGATGCGGTCATATCCGCCGATGCCGTGGTTGTCCTCGGCCGACACGCCGCCGGAGAAGTCGAGCGACTGCTTGCCCGTCAGCACCATCGCCGAGTCCGGCGTCATCACCAGGATGCCCTTGGTGTGCATGAGCATCGTGGCCTCGGCGTTCCAGTAGGGCTGGGCGCCGACGTTGATGCCCGCGACCACGATGTTGATCTCGCCGCCGTCCTGGGTGAAGGTCACGATGCGCTTGAGCGCGGCCGCCACCCAGTCCATGTTCTCGGTGCCGGAGGACATGGAGATCCGGGCGCCCGCGGAGAGCGCGAACCACTCCAGCGGCACCCGCATCTCCTCGGCCAGGTCGAGCGCGGCGATCACCCGCGCGCACTCGGGCTCGGACAGCGCGCCGAGCGCCTTCGTCGGGTCGCCCAGCAACACGACGCGGGTCATGCCCTCCGGATGACGCGCCGTGGGCGTGCTGACGACACCCGCGACGAGCGCGGCGGTGTTGCGGCCCTTGGGCCGGTTCACCGGAACCAGCTTCGCGTGCTCGTCCAGGTCGTATTCGGTGAACGAGCCGAACTCCCCGGCGAGCATGCCGGTCAGCTCGTACGGGTAGTGCGTGCCGCGGCTGTGCGCGCGCAGCACCTCCTGGCGGTAGTCGTCCAGCGGCTCGATCGCCTCGGTCGGCGGCGCGATGACGGACAGCCGCATGCCGGAGCCCACGTCGTAGCCGATCCGGACGGCGATGTCGACGAGCTCGCCGGTGGCGCTGTCGCGGCGCCTGCCGAGGAACAGCACCTCCTCCAGCCCCGCCCCGGCGGTCGCCGGCAACACGCGCTTGGCCACGGTGTTCAGCTCGTCCGGCGAGATGTCGGTGGGCGGCCACACGTAGATGACGATCCGGTTCGTCGCGGACGTCTTCGCGCCGGGCTTCCTGGCCCGGCGGATCGCGTCGAGGCACGTGGTCAGGATGTCCTCGGCCGCGGGCAGCGCGACGAGCCTGCCGTCGTCGTCGCGCAGCGGCGTCAGGTCGCGGACCTGACGCAGGGCGACGAGACGCTCGTCGGACGGGTTCTGCCGTGCCGTGGCCCGGAACAGGTAGACCTCCTCGTCGGGCGAGGGCAGCCGGGTGAGGTCGAAGTCGCGCAACCGTTCCAGCTGCATGCGCTCGGCGATGCGCGGGTGCAGGCCGCGCAGCAGCCGCTCCTCCGCGAAACCGGCCGCGGGGCCGCCGGACGCGGACGGGCGGAAGGTGAAGTGGTGGTGTATCACGGCGCCGCTGTTGCCCGCGACGGTCGTGGTGATGCGGGCCACCCGGCTCGACGGCTGCTGCGCGACCAGGACCTCGCGCAGGCGCGCCGCCATCTCGTCGGGGTCGCCCGGCGCGTCCGACCAGGCCAGGTAGACGTCCGCCACCAGCTCGCCGTCCCGGGCGAACTCGTCGAGCGCCTTGACCGCCTGGGCCAGCTCCGCGAAGTCGACGGCGGTGGTCACGACGCGGCCGTGGGCGGTCGCGGTGCGGTGGTCGGCGACGACGAACGTGCAGCCCGCCACCCGGCTCGCCCGGATGTCGCTCAGCGCGCGGTTGCCGTAGTAGCGGCGGCTCAGCACCTCCAGCAGCGGCACGGGGTCCGCGCCTTCGCGGCCGATCCGCCGGCCGACCAGCCGGACGAGCGGCTCGGCGCTGGCGACCATCGCGGAGATCCGCTCGGCGCGGTCGGGCGCGTCCGGGTGCTCGTCGAGGTGGCGCAGGTGCGCGCGTACGGCCGTGTAGACCTTGGCGCGGGCGCGGCGCAGCACCGGCTGGGCGAACCAGGCGAACACGACACCGCGCGCCAGGTCCGCGACGGCCGGGAACCGGACCTGGGTGGCGGCCACCAGGTGCTCCAGCGCCAGGCCGACGGTGACGCGCTCGGTCTCGGCGGGCGGGGCCTCGTCCGCCCACTGACGCAGCAGGGTCGTCACCACGGCGACGTCGGCGGACGCGCGCTGCTGGGCCAGGAAGATCCGGAAGACGGCGTCCTCCAGCTCCGGCGTGCGGTCCAGGCCCTCGACGCCGTAGCGGGACAACACGTGCGTGAGCCGCTGCTGGAAGCTCTCCGACAACCCGGACCGGTCCGGGTCGAGGTACTGCAGGTAGGTGTGGAAGTACTCGCGGGGGGTGCGTACCGCGGTGTCGGACCCCGACTCCTCGCCCGCGGGCCGGTTACGGCTGAGCTCGCTCAGGTCGGCGAACAGGCGCAGCAGCTCGACCTCACCGGCCAGCTCGTGCTCGCCCTCCGCGACGAGCTCGGCGCGGGCGGCCAGGTAGCGGGCGAGCAGGCGCTTGTCGTCCTGCGCGTCGATGTCGAAGCCCAGCAGGAGGCCGCGCAGGTCCTGCAGACCACGCGCGGCCCGCTCGGCCGCGGGCACGTCCACGGGCTCGGACGGCAGGTCCAGCTCGGCTTCGGCCACCGCGCCGGCGGGACCGGCCGCCTCGTCGCCATCGCCCACCGGCTCCAGGCGGAGCAGGCGGGCGCCCGCCTCCACCTGGCTGCCGACCGACACCGCGAGCTCCCGCACGCGGCCGCGGAACGGCGCGCGCAGCACGGTCTCCATCTTCATGCTCTCGACCACGAGCAGCGGCGCGCCGGCCTCGACCTCGTCGCCGGCCCGCAGCGGTGTGGCCACCACGAGCGCGGGCACGGGCGAGCGCACGATGCCGCCCTCGTCGCGGCTGATCCGGTGCGTGATGCCGTCGACCTCGACCAGGTGGATCGGGCCGTGCGTGCTCGTGACGACCTTGAAGCGCACGCCGTTGACCGTGATCTGGCCGCTGTGCTCGTCGAAGCGCTCGATGTCGACGTCGGCGGCGTGCTCGGGGCCGCCCGACGAGATGGCGACGCGGAACCGGTGGCCGCCGGTGCGGGCGACCCGGACGCGGTAACCGACGTCGCGGAGCTTGACCTCCAGCGGGCGGCCGCTCTCGTGTTGCGACTGCGGACGGCCGCCGTGCGCGGTGGACAGGAAGCGCTGCCGGGTGACGGCCTCCTCGTCCTCGTAGGCCTCGATGGCGGCGGTGATCAACGCGATCGCGGAGTGCCGATGGGACACGAGGGCGCCCTGCGCGCGTACGCGGTCGATCCAGCGGGTGTCGGCGGACCCGTCGATCACCGCGGGCTCGTCGAGCAGCATGCGGACGAAGCCCTTGTTCGTCACGCCGCCGTCGATGATGACGGTCGTCTGCGTCATCGCGCGGCGCAGCCGGGCCAGAGCCTCCGTGCGGTCCCGGCCGTGCGCGATGATCTTGGCGATCATCGAGTCGAAGTCGGCGGGGATCGTGTCGCCCTCGCTGAACCCGGTGTCCACCCGGATGCCGGGGCCGCTGGGCAGCGCCAGCCGGGTGATCCGGCCGGGTGCGGGCGCGAAGTCGCGGTCGGGGTCCTCGGCGTTGAGGCGCGCCTCGACGGCGTGACCCCACTCCCCCGGCGCGTCGCCGTCGAGCTTGCCGCCCGCCGCGACGTGCAACTGGGCCTTCACCAGGTCGACGCCGGTGGTGATCTCGGTGATCGGATGCTCGACCTGCAGGCGGGTGTTGACCTCCAGGAAGGCGAACAGCCGCTCGCCGGGGTGGTAGAGGAACTCCACGGTGCCCGCGCCCTGGTAGTCCACCGCGAGCACGAGCCGCTCGGCCGACGCCTTCAGCTCGGCGACCTGCTCGGCGTTGAGTACCGGGGAGGCGGACTCCTCGATGATCTTCTGGTTGCGCCGCTGCACGGAGCAGTCGCGTACGCCCAGCGCCCACGCGGTGCCCTGCCCGTCCGCGATGACCTGCACCTCGACGTGCCGGGCGCCCGTCACCAGCCGCTCCAGGAACACCACGCCGCTGCCGAACGCGCGCGCGGCCTCCTGGCGCGTCAGCTCATAGGCCTGGCTCAGCTCGTCGGCGTCGGAGACCATCCGGATGCCACGGCCACCGCCGCCCGCGGTCGCCTTCAGCATCAACGGGTAGCCGATCCGGCCGGCCGCCGCCTTCGCCTCCGCCAGCGTCTCCACCGGGCCGCGGCTCCACGGTGCGACGGGCACGCCGACCTCTTCGGCGATCAGCTTCGAGCCGATCTTGTCGCCCAGTTTGCGCATCGCCTCGGCGCTCGGGCCGACGAACGTCACGCCGATCTCGGCGCACAGGTCGGCGAACGCCGGGTCCTCGGCCACGAAGCCCCAACCGACCCAGGCCGCGTCCGCACCCGTCTCGACCAGGGCTTTGCGCAGGACCGCGTGATCCAGATAGGGCCGGTCGGCGGCGAGCCCCAGGTCGTAGGCGAGGTCCGCCTCCCGGACGAACGTGGCCGTGCGCTCGGAGTCGGTGTAAAGGGCCACGGTCTCGATCCGGGTCCCCGTCTCCGCGGCTAGGTCCCGAACGGCGTGGATGAGCCGCATGGCGGCTTCACCGCGGTTGACGATGGCGACACGACTGAACACTGAGCGGACCTTTCGAAACCGGGAACACGGCGGCCGTCCCGCCCCAACCGGAGTACATACTCTCGGCTGTCCCCGGATACCGGAATGGCGGGGACTAAGCGTGCTGCACGGCCGGAGTTGTGGGGATCACACAAACCTGCCCCGTCGGTCGTTCGGTCGGCCAGGTCCAGCTTACCCAGTGCGGGGCCGCGGCTCAGCGCTGAGCCCGTCGTGCGGGCCCGGGGCAGGTGCGGGCAGAGCGCCGAAGACGAGCCGGACCATCGAGCGGGCGAGGCTCTCCGGATCGCCGTGCGCGCTTTCCGGCAGGGCGCCGCTCAGCCACAGAGCGGAGAAGCCGTGCACCAGCGACCAGGCGGCGATCGTGGTGATCCGGTCCTGCTCCGGGCTGGGCGACAACCGGCCGGAGCTGGTGATGAGCACGTCGGCGGCGCGTTCGTGCGCGGACTGGATGCTGGGATCGCCCGCGCGGTACAGCTCGGGCCGGAACATCACCTCGAAGTAGGGCCGGTGGTCGATGGCGAAG
This sequence comes from Nonomuraea sp. NPDC002799, assembly GCF_053592075.1. NCBI lineage: Bacteria > Bacillati > Actinomycetota > Actinomycetes > Streptosporangiales > Streptosporangiaceae > Nonomuraea > Nonomuraea sp. NPDC002799. The sequence continues at coordinate 77,001 of NZ_JBSFVA010000021.1, read as the reverse complement.
CGGACGTAGGCCACGCCGATCTCCCACACCTGTCCTGAGGCTCGCTCCAGGGTGTCGGCGAACATCGCGAAACCCTCGGCGGCCACGGCTGTCAGCAGGCCCTGCTTGTCGCCGAAGTGGTGGGCCGGGGCGGCGTGCGAGACGCCCGCGCGGCGGGCGAGCTCGCGCAGGCTCCAGCCGGTGGCGCCGAACTCGCTGATGGCCTCAAGGGCGGCGTCGAGGATGGCCCGCCGCAGATTCCCGTGGTGGTAGGTCGGCTGGTTGATCTGCCTCGCCTCCGCGTTCCGGTGCTTGTCGTGTGGCGGCCTCACTCTATCTTGACATTGACAAGACGGCGAATACCCTCCAATCTTGCCGATGACAAGATTGGAGGACGGGATGGTTCCGTTCATCGCCCTCATCGGCGGCTTCGCCGTTCTGCGACTCATCGGCCTGGCCGGCATCGACACCCTGGACGCGTGGCAACCCGCGCTGCGCGGCGCTCTCGCCCTGATGTTCGTCTTCACCGGCGTACCGCATTTCCTGCCCTCATGGCGCCGTGACTTCGTCGCGATGATCCCGCCGGCGTTCCCGCGACCGGCCCTGCTGGTCACCCTCACCGGCGTCCTCGAACTGGCGGGCGCCGCCGGACTGCTGGTCCCTCCGGTGGCGCCGTACGCCGCGATCGGACTGGCGCTGCTCATGATCGCCATGTTCCCGGCCAACGTCTCGGGAGCCCGCCGCGGCCTCACCCTGGCCGGAAAGCCGGTGACCCCGCTGCCCGCCCGGACGGCTCTGCAAGTGCTCTTCGTCGCCGCCGCCATCGCGGCAGCCGCCTGAACCGGCATCGCCACCTGTACCACCCCCGACGGCTTCTACGTCAGCTCCGAAGACGCCTGCGGTGTGCCGCTCGCCTTCGCACAGAACTGACGCTCATGCCCGCCGCGTGCGCGGCGCGGACCTGCTGCCGTCCGCGCCGCCGCGCCTCGTGCGGGCTAGGCGGGGTCCCCTTCGAAGCCGAGGTACGGCACCAGTCCCGGGAAGTCCCTGGTGGCCGTGCCGAAGTCCTGGAAGATCGTCCACTGGGTCTTGCCGGAGAAGATCCCGTCCGTCGTGACGGTGCCGGTGTGCGAGCCCATCGCCCGCACCATGCTGGAGTCGCCGGTCAGCTCGAAGACCGGCGCGCCGCTGTCACCGCCCGTCGTGCTGCCGTTCGGCCGCTTGGCGGAGATCATGTCGTCGTAGCACTCGCTGTTCCCGTAGACGTCGATGCCGCAGATGTCGGTGTACTTGCCGTCCACCACGTGCCCGCACGTCGCGCCGCTGGTCGCGCCGGAGACGCACAACGACTGCCCCTTGTGGGTCCAGCCCCATCCGGCCACCGGCTTGACGAAGTCGTTCACCCCTGGCTTGCCGTCCCAGATCCAGCCGGTGGCGTTGGTCACCGAGACGACGCCGGTCACCCTGATGAGGAGCAGGTCGTGTCCCACGTGCTCGGCCTCGGCGGTGCCGATGGTCTGGCCCGCGCCGTCGGAGAACGTGTCGCCGGGCGCCCCGCAGTGGCCGGCGGTCAGCAGGTAGCGGACGAGGTTGATGTGCACGGCGAAGGCCCCGGTGCAGTGGTAGCCGAGGCTGCCGTTCCCGCCGCAGCCGCCGCCTGCGCCGAGGCTGTTGTTGCGGATCGCCACCCCGCCGTACCACGGGGCGTCGTCGTCGCAGCGGCTGGTCGTCAGCTTCATCGGCTCCCGCGCGATCACCTCGACCGGAACGCCCACCTCCGGCAGCGTCTGCCGGGCGAGGCCGGCGTCCTGCTCCTTGACGGACGCGGTGAGCCCGCTGCCGTCGAGGGGCATCTTGACGGCGTGCACGCGGCCGCCGTGCTCGGCGCCCGAGGCGGCCCAGAGCCGGTCCGCCGCCTGCGACAGCTCGCGTTGCGAGTAAGCGGCGGCGCGCACCTCCACGGTGGCGCCCTTCCCGGCCCGGCGGATCGCCGCCTTGACCGGCCCGGGGACCTTGTCCTTCCACCAGACGACCACCCGGTCGCCGGTCAGCTCGATGCCCGCGTACCCGGCGGGCGGGTCGCCGCTCTCCACCGCCTTTCTGATCTCGTCGGCGGCCTTGACCAGGGGAACCTGCCGCTTGACGGTGGCTTGGAGCTCGGGCGTCAGGTACTCCGGCGGGCCCGGCCGGGCGGCCGGAGCCGCCTGGCCCGGCGCCGGACCCTCCGCCGCGACGGCCGGTGCGGTCACGGCGGTCACGGTCACCGCCGCCAGGATGATGCTCGCGATCTTCGACGTTAACGGCACGTTGTTCGTCCCCCTCGGATGCTGGACTTCCAACGGCCGAAGGTAACTACGTGATCTTGTGACCGGCTTGCCGTCCTCTTGGAACGCGCAGTCCGGCTGAACGGGCGGGATCTGACCCCCCTTCAACTCCATCGTCCTGAACCGTCCCTGACCGAAGGGGCCTGGTTACGCGTGGACGGTGCCGCGGGCGGAGACTCTCGGGTCGAGCAGCGGATGCACGAGGTCGACCAGCAGGTTGACGACGGCGAAGACGGCCGCCCCGAACAGCACCAGCCCCTGGACCAGCGGCAGGTCCTGGCTGGTGACCGCCTGCGCGGAGAGCCGGCCGAGCCCCTGGCGGGAGAAGACCGTCTCCACCACGACCGAGCCGGTCAGCAGGCCGCCGACGAGCAGCCCGGCCATGGCCAGCGCGGGCGGCGCGGCGTTGCGCAGGGCGTGTCCCGCCACGACCCGCAGCGCCGAGGCGCCCTTGGCCCTGGCGGTGTCGATGTAGCCCTCGCTCAGGGTCTCGCGCAGGCGCTGCCCCAGCACGTGCGCGATCACGGCCGCCGCCGGGACGGCCAGGGTGACGGCGGGCAGCACGACCCCGGCCGGCCCTTCGCCGCCCACGGCGGGAAACCACCGCCAGTGGAACGAGAACTGCTGCAACAGCAGCAGGCCGACCCAGAACGACGGCACCGCGACGCCCAGCGGCGGCAGCACGGACAGCACCCGCCACCGGCCGCGGGCCAGCCCCGTGGCCAGCGCGAGGGCCAGGCCGAGCAGCAGGCCGAGCGCCAGCCCCGCCCCCGCGATCTCGGCCGTCCTCGGCAGCGCCTGCCCGATCAGCCGGGTGACCGGCTGCCGGAACTGGATCGACTCCCCCAGGTCACCGCGCAGGACGCCGCCGAGCCTGACCGCGTACTGGGCGGCGAGCGACCGGTCCAGCCCCAGGTCGGCCCTGATCGCGGCCAGCTCGGCGGGGCTGAGCCGGGCGCCGGGCCCGATCATCACGCTCACCGGGTCGGCCGGCAGCGCGAAGAGCACGACGAAGGACACCGTGTACGCGGCCCACAACACGAAGACCGCCTGCCCGATCCGTCTCAGCAGGTAGCCGCTCACCATTCGTCCAGGGACCGGCTGGGCAGCTCCTTGCGCAGCACCGGCGCGATCTCGGTGAAGAACAACTCCAGCGTCGCCAGGTAGTCCTCGCGGGCGAGCACCTCGCCGTCCACGTGGATGTGCATGACCTCGTGGCCGAAGAGCCGGTGCTGCTCGGCGACCTTCTCGATGATCTGCTGCGGGCTGCCGACCAGCACCGAGCTGCCGGCGATCCAGTCCTCGACGGTGTCGTACCTGATGGAGCCCCGGTCGTACCTCTTGTTGACCTGCAGCCGGGCCTCGAACACCGGCCGGTACTTCTCCACGGCCGCGCGGGAGTCGCGCGCCCCGAAGTAGCCCGCGGTGCCGGCGCCCACCAGCGCCTTGGCGGGGTCGTGGCCGTAGGCGGCGAACTGCTCGCGGTAGTGGTCGATCAGCGCCGCGAACGGGCCGGGCGGCCCGGTGCCGTTGGAGGAGAACAGCGGGTCGCCGTGCTGGGCGGCGAAGTCGGCCGAGGCCAGGCTGGTGGCGCTGCCGTGCCAGACGCGCAGGTCGGTGCGCTGGGGCCGGGGCAGGGCCTCGGCCTCCTCCAGTGAGCGGCCCAGCGTGCCCTGCCAGGTCACGTTGTCGTCGTTCCACAACCGCCGGAACAGCGCGTAGTTCTCCCGCAGCAGGTCCCACTGCTTGTCGGGGGTGACGCCGAACAACTGCGAGGAGCGCGGGTAGGCGCCCTTGCCGATGATGAGCTCCAGCCGGCCGCCGGACAGGATGTCCAGCGTCGAGTAGTCCTCGAAGGCCCGCAGCGGGTCGAGGTGGCCGAGCGTGGTGACGGCGGTGAACAGCTTGATCTTTGACGTACGCGCCGCGATGTGGGACAGCAGCACCGGCGGGGAGGAGGAGACGGCCGGGCGGTCGTGCCGCTCGCCGATGGCGTAGCCGTCGAAGCCCCATTCCTCGGCCAGGACGGCGTTCTCGACGAGCTCATGGACCTGGACGGAGTCCGGTTTGCCGGCGTTCGGCAGGTGGGGCAGCAACAGGAATTTCATCGGTGTCTCCTAGGACAGCCAGGCGGACGAGAGCTGCGTGAGCTCCGAGGCCGCGCCGAGGGTGAGGCCGTGGACCGACGGGGCGGCGGCGAGCACGGTGGTCTGCTCGACGACCGGGAGGAACACGGCCTGGTCCACGAGGTGCTTCTGGATCGTGCCGAGCACGGCGTCGCGGGCCTTCCGCTCGCCGATGGCGACCTGCTGGAGCAACAACTTCTCCAGCTCGGGGTCGTTGATCCGGTAGTAGTTCGGCGGGGCGCCGGAGAAGCTGGAGCGCAGGATGTCGCCGTCGGCCTGGGTGCCGTTGGTCCAGAAGAAGTCGTACTGGGCCTTGGCCAGCCCGTCGAGCAGCTGGGCGCCGGTCTGCTCCAGCAGTTGCAGGTCGATGCCCACCTTGCCGAGCTGGGCCTTGAGCAGCTCCAGGATGCGCTGGTTGGCGCTGTAGTTGCGGAACCAGCCGACCACCAGGGACAGCCGCTTGCCGTCCTTGACGCGTACGCCGTCGGCGCCGGCCGGCCAGCCGGCCTCGTCGAGCAGCTCGGCCGCCTCCTGCGGCCGGAACGCGACCGTGGCGGAGAGGTCGGCGTAGCCGGGGGTGGAGGCCGCCAGGACGCTGGTGGCCGGCGCGAAGTCGGGGCTGAGCACGGTGTCGCGGACCTCGGTCCCGTTGACGGCCAGCGCGACCGCGCGGCGTACCCGTACGTCGTCGAGGGGCGCGCGGGCCGAGATGGGGACCAGTCCCCAGACCAGCCCCGGATTGGGGTGCGTGACGAGCTGGAAGTTCCCCCCGCGCAGCGCCTGGACGTCCGCGGGCGGCACGTCGCCGATGGCCTGCACCTGCCCCGACTCCAGGCTGCCCGAGCGGACGCCGGATTCGGGGACGGCGGTGAACACGACCTTGTCCAGGTACGCCTCCCCCTGCCGGGCGCCCTTGGCCGCCCAGGCGTAGCCGGCCCGGCGGCTCAGCGTGGCCTTGTCGCCGCTCAGCGCGTCCAGGACGAACGGCCCCGAGCCGACGATCTTGTCGAAGCGCTGCTCGAAGGGCAGGGCGAGGGTCTTCGGGGCCAGGATCGACAATGCCGGGCTGGTCGCCGCCTGCAGGAAGGGCGCGCTGGGCTTGGTGAAGGCGATGGTGACCGTGCCGGCGTCCGCCACGGTGGCGTCCTTGACGGCGGAGATCAGCGGGGTGAGCCCGGGGTTGAGCTTCGCCTTGTTGGCGAGCAGGTCGTCCACGTTGGCCTTGACGACCTCGGCGGTCAGCGGCGTGCCGTCGGAGAAGGTGACGCCGTCCCGCAGATTGAAGGTGAACCGGGTCGCGTCGGCGCTGACCTGCCATGACTCGGCCAGCCACGGGACGATCTCCCCGGTGGCCGGGTCCTGGGCCACCAGCGAGTCGGTGAGCTGGCGGGCGATGTAGACGGTCGCGGTGTCGGTGAACTGCCTGGGGTTGACGCTCTGCGGCGCCGACTGCAGCGCGAGGGTGAGCGTGCCGCCCCGCTGGGGGGAGGCGGGCGACGGCGCCCCGGTGGTGCTCGCGGGCGACGCGGTGCCGCAGGCCGCGAGGGCGGCGGTGAGGGCGACGGCGGCCGTGGCCGTCCGTGGTCTGATGCGCATGGGTGTGCTCCTGAAGGGTGTCGGTAGGCAGGTCAGGGCCGCAGGGCCGGCAGAGGCGGTGCCGCGGCCAGGAGGTCCTGGGTGTGGGGGTTCCGGGGTGAGGTGAGCACCCGCGCGGCGGGGCCCAGCTCGATCAGCCGGCCGTGCTGGACGACCGCGATGTCGTGGGCGAGCCGCCGTACGGCCGCGAAGTCGTGGGAGATGAACAGGTAGGTCAGGCCCAGGTCGTCCTGGAGCCGGGCGAGCAGGTCGAGGATGTGGTCCTGGGCCTCGGGGTCCAGCGCCGAGGTCGGCTCGTCGCAGACCAGCAGCCCCGGGCTCAGCGCCAGGGCCCTGGCGATGGCGACCCGCTGGCGCTGCCCGCCCGACAACTCGCGGGGGCGGCGGCCCAGCAGCTCGCCGGGGAGCCCGACCCGGTCCAGCAGCTCGGCCGCGCGTGCCCCGCGCTCGGCGCGGGTCCCGATCCGGTACGACACCAGCGGGTCGGCGATGAGTTGCCGGACCGTCATGCGCGGATTCAGCGAGGTGAACGGGTTCTGGTAGACGATCTGCATCTGCCGGCGCAGCGCGCGCAGCGCCTGGCCGCTCGCGCCCGTGACCTGGCGCCCGCCCAGCGTGATCCGCCCGGCGGTCGGCTCGGCGAGGCCGAGCAGGATGCGGGCCACGGTCGACTTGCCCGACCCCGACTCGCCGACCAGGGCCAGGGTCCGGCCGGCGGCGATGGTGAACGACACGTCGTCCACCGCGCGGAAGGCCGGCCGCCCCCGTTGCCGATACTCCTTGACCAGCCCGTCCACACGCACATGAGGCTCGGCGGACGCCGCTCCCCCGTCCGTGACCTGCCAGGGCGCGGGCGTCTCCGCTCTGTCCGCTCTGTCCGCGATCGGCGCGGGCGCCGTGACGGACGACTTCCGCGGGGGGACGGTCCCGTCCTCGATCACGGCGATCCGGTCGGCGCGTTCCGCCGCCGTGGCCAGGTCGTGCGTGACCATGAGCACGCTCGTGCCCGAAGCCCTGGCCAGCGATTCGATGAGGTCGAGGACCTGGCGGCGGACGATGGCGTCCAGGGCGCTGGTCGGCTCGTCGGCCACGATGAGCCGGGGCCGCGCGGCGACGGCGATGGCGATGAGGACCCGCTGCCGCAGGCCGCCGGAGAGCTCGTGCGGATACTGCCCGGCGCGCCGCGCGGGCTCGGGCACCCCCGCCTCCTCCAGCAGGCCCACGGCGGCGAGCAGGGCCGCCCGCCGGTCGGCCAGGCCGTTGACGATCAGGGTCTCGGCGACCTGGGCGCCGACGCGTTGCACGGGGTTCAGCGCCGCGCCGGGGTCCTGCGGGATCAGCGCGATCTGGCTGCCGCGCAGTGCCCGCATCCGCCGCTCCGGCAGCCCGACCAGGTCCTGTCCCGCGAACGTGATCCGGCCTGCGGTGATCTCGGCGGCCGGGGGCAGCAGCCCGAGCACGGCGTGCGCGATCGTGGACTTGCCGGACCCGGACGCCCCGGCCAAGGCCACGATCTCCCCCGGCTCGATGGCCAGGCTGAACGACCGTGTCGCGCTGACGGTCCGCCGCCCGAGCCGGTAGCCGACGGTGAGGCCGGAGATGTCGAGCAGTGGTTCGGTGGTGCTGCTCATCGTGCGACGACCGCCTCGCCGCCGAACGCGCGCGACAGGCCGCCGCAGGCGACCACCGTGGCGGCCACGGCGAGCCCGGGGAAGGTGGTCAGCCACCACGCGGTACGCAAGGCGTCGCGTCCCTCCGCGACCAGCGAACCCCATTCGGGCGTCGGCGGCCGGCTGCCGTAGCCGAGGAAGCTGAGCGCGGAGACCGCGAGGATCGCCGCCCCCAGCTCCAGCGTGGCCAGCGCCCAGACGGGGCCCATCGAGTTGGGCAGCACATGGCGGGCCAGCAGCCGGGGCCAGCGGGCTCCGCCCGAGCGGGCGGCCTCCACGTACGGGCTCTCCCGGACCTGCAGGACGTGCGCCCGGACGATCCGGGCACAGGTGGCGACGCTGCCCACGCCGACGGCGAGGGCCACGTTGCCGACCCCGGGACCGAGGGCCGCCAGCAGCACCAGGGCCAGCAGCATGCCGGGGATGGAGAGCAGGATGTCGGCGCCGCGCATGATCGCCGTGTCCGGCCACGAGCGCAGGAACCCGGCCAGCACGCCGAACAGGGTGCCGAGGACCAGCCCGACCAGGGTGGCGGTCAGCGCCGCGCCCAGTGACAGTGCGGTGCCGTGCACCAGGCGGGCGAGCAGGTCGCGGCCGAGCTGGTCGGTGCCGAGCGGGTGCAGGGCGGACGGCGCGCTCAGCCGCGCGACCGGGTCCACCGCGAGGGGGTCACGCGGGGTGAGCACGCCAGGGGCGATGGCGGCGGTGAGGATGAGCGCGAGCCAGGCCAGCGAGAGGAACGGGAGGGAGCGGATGGGCACGAGCGCCTCTAGTTTTCGATAAAACAGATAGAGAAAATAGGGAATTGGCATGAGTTGACGTGTCATCTGCGATGATGACTGCCGCGAGCTGACATGTCAACTCAAAGGGCTCGCGGATAGGATGATCACCATGTCCGACGAGATCGAGGCGCTCGACGAGCGCGACAGTCGCGTCTGGGAGGCGTTCTTCGAGATGCAGGTCCTGTTCTGGCGGCGGATGAGCCAGCAGCTACAGCAGGACACCGGCCTGTCGGAGCCCGACTTCGCGATCCTCAACGCGCTGCGCGCGGCCCCCGGCGGCCGGCTGCGCGCCTTCCAGCTGGCCGGAGTCACCGAGTTCGAGAAGAGCAGGCTGCACCATCATCTGACCCGGATGGCCGCGCGCGACCTGGTCGCCCGCGAGCAGGACCCCGGCAACGCGCGCGGCACGCTCATCACACTCACCGCGGCCGGCCGCACCGCCATCGACCAGGCGCTACCCGCACGGGCGAGGCACATCCACCGCTGGCTCATCGACCCGCTGGACCGCGACCAGCTCGACACGCTCGCCGACATCTCGGGCAGCGTGACCAGACGCCTGCGCGCCCACTGAGCCCGCGAGCCGGTCGTCGATGGTGGCCTCGGCGACCTCGGCTTCGCCGAACGCCTGCGCAGCGAACACGGCGTACCGGTCTTCGTCGGGGACGCCCTGACCACGCGGCACGTCCTCACCGGACGCGAGGGCCCGCAGCCCGCGCCCTTCACCGACGACCCGGCCGAAGCGCTCTCCTCCCTCGACCGGATCGCCGGACTGCCGGCGTCCTGGGTGCTCCCGGGCCACGGTGCCCCCTGGCGCACCTCACCCGCCTCGGTGGGAGAGGCGGTCAGGAAGGGCTGAGACAGCCCTCACGGTGTCTACCGGGTGCGCGGCACCATGACGATCACCAACTCACCGATCAGCGCCAACACCCTGAACAACTGCGTGGGCAGTGCACCCGCAGTACCCAGCTGCACCGGCTGAACTCCGTCTATACCGCGTTCACTAGCGGTGCCGTCCGAAGTTCCCCTCGACCAGCAGGCACGGTTGAGACTCGTCCCCGTAGGCCTGTCGTGTTGAGTCGGACCGGGCGCCCCGTCGTGATTGCTCACGGCGGGATTCCCCGGCCCCGCCCCACACGGCAGGCATAGACCAGCCGGACGGATGTTTTCAGGTGGCGAGCTTGGCCGCCTCCATCGCGACGGCCAAGGCCTGTTCGACCGTGGGCTCGCGGGCCTGCTGCGCCTGCGGCTTATCGGCGGGGACCCGCGGCTCCGTCGGGGCGTGTCGAGGGTGCTCGAGCGGCAGCCCGAGCCCGCAGGGGCCGCTGGTCGCCGCCGATGAGGTCGTCGAACAGGGCGTGATAGTGCGCCATGGCCTGCCGCAGTTCCTGGATCGACACCCAACTGCCTGCGGCGCGCCCGCTGATCTCGTGGGCCTGGCGGTAGTGCTCCAGGGTGCGGCTGTGTCGCAGCGACAGGTCGGAGGCCTGCTGCGCGAAGTCCTCAGTGCTATAGCCGCGCTTGGCCATGACGGCCCGCACCAGCAGATCGGCCTCGCTGACCGCGGGACTCGGCTCGTTCACGAAACGCTCCTGAACCGCGGCCCACCTGTCGGCATAGCCGCAGCGTGTGTTGGGATCGAGCGGCCGTATGTCGAGCGGCCCTGATCGCGTCCGACGGGCTCGCGTCTCACGCTCGGCCGCCCTACGGGTGACCTCTGCGGCGACCGTGCGTTCGTACTTGGGACCGAATCGCTCGCGCAGGTGAGCTCGACGCCTCCGCAGCAAGAAGAAGCCGGAGGCCGGCACCACCACCATCACCCCGACGATGACGGCCACCCACATCACGGTCTCGGTGGACATGACCGCCTCCGCCCCGCTGTCGCCGGTGCATCCCGCCCGAAGACAGGTAACCGGACACTGTCAGTCAACGCCGTCTGCCCGGGGCCGGATACGGGCGTTTCCAGCAAAGCTCATCGCGGGAGCCGATCACAGCTCACGCCCCCATCGGCGGGCTGCCCACACCCGGGCCCTGGCCGGGGCGGCTTGAGGGGCTCTGGCGGCGTCATGGCGTTGCGGGCGTCAGCGACGCCGGCGTGAGATCGATGATCAGGTCGTCGGCGGGGGGTGTGCGCCTTGCACGAGCCGGCTCCCCGTCTCGAGCGCGCCTGCGCCCGCCGACGAGCCCGTCAGTCCTTCTGCCCGGGTTCCTTCTCAGGAGGAACGGCCTGCGCCGGTGGTTCCAGGGCTGGTGGTTCCTGGGCCGGTGGTTCTGGACCCGGTCCCGCCAGGAGGGGGATCGGATCATCCTTGAAGAGCTCGGGCACGGCCCGGTAGAGGACGGCGGTGATCGGCACGGCCACAACCGCGCCCGCGATCCCGGCCAGGATGCCGCCGACGGCCAGCACGAGGATGATCGCCAGCGGGTGGAAGTGCAGTACCCGGCCGACGATCAGCGGCTGGAGCACGTGGTTCTCCAGTTGCTGCTCGACGACCAGGATGCCGATGAAGATCAGTGCGTAGACCGGACCCTTCGCGCCGAGCGTGACCAGCGTCGCGACCGCACCGGCGAAGAGAATGCCGACGATCGGGATGAAGCTGGCCAGGAAGATCAGTACAGCGAGCGCCGCCCAGAGCGGAACGCCCATGATGGCCAGCACCAGACCCATGAGCACGCCGTGCACCGCGGCCACGGCCACCGTGCCCTGCACATAGTGGGACAGCGTGGTCCAGGCGGTCCGCCCGGCCCGGTCGACCCGCGGCGCCATCCGGCCGAACCCCTTGAGGAACCAGGACCAGATCCGGTCACCGTCCTTGAGCAGGAAGAACGTCACGAACAGCAGGAGCACGATCGAGGCCAGCACCTCAACCACCACCACGGTGCCCGCGAGAACCGTCGAGGTGATCTGCTGCTGCCGCTCGGTGATCATCTTGGCGATATCGTCCACCCAGCCGCTGAGCTGGATCGGCTCCAGGCCCAGGGGGCCGGTGTAGAGCCAGCTCTCCACCGTCTTGGCCGTCTGCCTGACCTGTGTCACCAGGCCGGGGAACTCCTCGTTGGCCCGCACGCCGATGATCCAGCCCGTCCCGCCCAGCACGGCGAGGGCGACGAGCATGGTGACCCAGGTGGCGTAGATCGCCCGCAGTCCCGAGGCGCGCAGTTGCCGGGTGAGCGGGAACAGCAGCGCGGTCAGCAGCAGGGCGACCGCCAGCGGCAGGGCGACGATGCGCATCGTCGCCACGAAGCCGAACACATAGTTGGCCACGATGCCGATAACGATCAGACACGCGCACCACGCGGCCATCCTCGCCAAGGTTGGAGGCACCAGCCGAAACAGGCGCTCCTGAGGTGAATCCATGTACGGCAACCTTCCCCACCGGTCGGGAATAGGCACGATTTGAGACTTCGACCCAAGGAACGTGAAAAGAGGTAAAAGACTTGCTTCATAGGAAGGGGTGTCCTCCCCTACCCGACTTCTTCACGTCGGCGCGGTGAGTCATCTTCTATGACACGATCACGGCCGCCTTCCGCCGACGTGCCGACCCGGCCAGGAGCCTGTCCGGCAAGGCCGAAGCCCGGATGAGCGGAGGACCGACCTGCACCGTCGTCCGGGAGGTCGCTCCCGGACCACAACGCATCGAGCCTTGACACGGTACGCCGAAGACGTGCGAGCCGCCGCACACATCCGTCTCGGCGACCTTGCGCCGCATCGCCTCCCCCGGCACGGGATGGATCGCCGGTGACGCGGCCGCCTCGGCGTCATGCCCGTTTGCGCAGCAGTTCCACGCTTGCGAAGCCGGGATGTTCGCCGATGGTCTCCGACAGCAGCTTGCGGAAGGCATGGGCGGCCGAGACCAGGGTCACGTGGTGATGCCAGCCCCGATAGGACCGGCCCTCGAAATCGCGGAGCCCGGCTTTGTTGGAGACGCCCAGCCGTTGCTCCCTGACACCGTCGAGCGTCCGGGTGAGCCGGAAGAGCGTGGCCGGCGTCACGTGGGTGCTGCTGGTCAGCCAGTATTCAGGGGCCTGATCGCCGCCGCTGGTGACGCCCAGGAGCAGCAGGTCGGGCTCGCCCGCCGGTCGCCGGCCGGCCGGGGAGGGCAGCTTCACCCGCGTGCTCACCGCGAGTGTGGGGCGGTGGCCGGGCGAGCCGCCGCTCACCGGCTGGCTCAGCTCCCGCAGCGCGTGGATGAGCCGGGCGGCCTGCACGCGACGGCCCGTCAGGAAGGGGACTCGGGAGTCCGCCGGGCTGAGCGGGATCGATCCGTCGACCCGGATGGCGAACGGAATGCCATGACGGGAGAACTCCGACATGATGCCGCCGAGGTCGAGCGATCTGGCGTCCATCACCACCGGCCGCGCCCGGAGCCCCCACCCCCGCAGGACGCCGATGGCGGCCTGAACGCTGAGCTCGCCCGTGGTCGCGACGGTGGCGTCCTCGGGAACCCCCGTGCGCCGGCGGCGCTCGTCGTCGGCCAGCCAGTTGCCGGACAACACCATCTGCCACTCGATCGGGTACGCGTCATGCTCGGTCGCCAGCCAGACGCCGAGCACCTCCTGGGAGGAGATCATCCGTCCCATCTTCTGATGGAATCGCCGCTCCACGCCGACCGAATGCTCACCGGCCTTCGAAATGAGCACCTGTTCGACGACCAGGGCGGCGAACCTGGTGTGCTGCTCCAAATACGCGGCAAGCGAACGTCGTACCGGCGTCCAGTCCCATGGGGAGTGGCTGATGAACTGCTGAAGGCTCTGTTCCACGGCCGGTCCTGATCCGGCGGCTATTCTTCTTATGGTCTTGCGGCCCTCCGTGGCGAGCAGTCCCCGGAGATATCGTTGCGCGTGCTGCCGCTGATCGCGCCGCTTCAGCGAGGCGAAGAGCGCGTCGCAGAACTCCGTGAACATCTCTGATGACAGTCGTCGTTGAATGATCGATTCGTCGATTTTTCGCACCGTTACCCCCGTAACCCCATGCAGAAATCCCCGTATGCCCCGAATAATCCCGATCTGGACGGTCGCTGCGCTCTCCCGGCGTCTCCTCCGTGATCGCGACAGCGAGGTCGCCGTGCCGACGTGGCTGGTGATCGGGCCGGCCCCCGTACGACCGCCGATTCGCCACGCCGATGGGGCGGATTCTGCTGTTGACCGAAAAGGAATGCCCTCCTCGTCCCCCGGGCGCCGTCGTCGAACGACTGACGCCTCCACCCAGGGGCGTTCCAACGCGTTCCACGGCGAAGCGACGTGTGCTCGTTCACACCGCGCGCATCGCCTCTCCTCTCTGCCATCGACCCGCGAATCGCGCGCTGCGCCGAAGCCGGTTAAGTCAGGTCAGGACCCAGTTCGCGGAATTAAGTCAACTCCCCCGGGCGGCTCCGCACTCCCTGCTTAAGCTCTGTGCCAGGAATGGGGGTTCAGTATGAATTGCACGCATACCGACCAGATCAAGGATGTGGCCGCGGCCTCGGAAGGTTGCGAGGAATGTTTGGCGATCGGTAGTAGATGGGTGCACCTGCGTCAATGCCTGAGTTGTGGCCACGTCGGATGCTGCGACAGCTCGCGCAACAGACACGCCACCAAGCACTACAAGGCGACAGGCCACCCGATCGCCGCCTCCGCCGAACCGGGTGAGGCTTGGGCGTGGTGTTACGTCGACGAGGTGGTCCTGGAAACGGCGTGAGCGTGACGCCGGTGGCCACCAGTCCGAAGGTTGCCCGACGATCTGGGCAGCTCCGTCAACTGTCATGAGGAATGCAGAATGAGCGAGCCCATGGGCTCCGGCGCTCCGCGCGCAGGAGTGAGCACGCACCCGGCCCGCGACGAAGCACCCAAGCCGGTGATCCTCGCGGTCGACGACGACCCTCAGGTGCTCCGCGCCGTCCGGCGCGATCTGCGCCACACCTACGCGGACCGGTTCCGGGTGCTGGGCGCGTCATCGGCGCGGGAGGCGCTGGAGGTGCTGGAGTCCATCGAGACGCGCGGACTCGACGCCGCCCTGCTCCTGGTCGACCAGCGTATGCCCGGCATGACCGGGGTGGAGTTCCTGCTCGACGCGGTGAGCCGGTTCCCCGACGCCAAGCGCGTGCTGCTGACGGCCTACGCCGACACCGACGCGGCGATCACCGCCATCAACCGGGTCCGGCTCGACCACTACCTCATGAAGCCGTGGGATCCCCCCGAAGAGCGGCTCTTCCCGATCCTTGACGATCTCCTGGGCGACTGGCAGGCCGCCCACCGGCAGAGCTACCAAGGCATCAAGATCATCGGTAACCCCGTCTCCCCGGCCACCCACGCGGTCCGCGACTTCCTGACGCGCAACGAGCAGCCCTTCCAGTTCCTGGACGTCAACCTCGGCCCCGAGGCGCAGAAGCTGGCGGGAGACGGGGCGTTCCCCCTGCCCGTGGTGGTCTTTCCCAACGGAGACCGCCTGGCCGCTCCGGCCAACACCGAGCTCGCCGACCGGCTCGGCCTGTCGACCACGGCCTCCCGGCCCCACTACGAGATCGTCATCATCGGCGCCGGGCCCGCCGGTCTGGCCGCGGGCGTCTACGCCGCCTCCGAGGGTTTGTCGTCCCTGCTGCTCGACGCCAACGTCCCGGGCGGACAGGCCGGCACCTCGAGCCTGATCGAGAACTACCTCGGCTTCCCGTCGGGCCTGTCCGGTGGAGACCTCGCCAGAAGAGCGGTGTCCCAGGTCCGCCGATTCGGGGCGGAGCTGCTGTATCCGGTCGAGGCCGTCGGGTTGCGCCGGGCCGACCCGGCCAAGATCGTCACCCTCGCCGACGGCTCCGAGATCAGCGCCGAGATCGTGCTCCTGGCGATGGGTGTCGCGTACAACAGGATGGACGTCGAGGGGGCCGATCGTTTCGCCGGCGCCGGGCTCTACTACGGCGCGGCCACCACCGAGAGCCAGTCCTGCGTCTCCCAGCATGTCTTCATCATCGGTGGCGCCAACTCGGCAGGCCAGGCCGCCATGCATTTCTCCAAGTACGCCACGCGGGTCACCATGCTGGTCCGCTCGGCGTCCCTGGAGGGCGGGATGTCGCAGTATCTCGTCGACGAGATCGGCCGGACCCCCAACATCGAGGTACGCCTGCGGACCAGAGTCCTGGCGTTCCTCGGCGACGAACGCCTGGAACGCATCCGGATCGCGGACGACGCCACCCAGACCGAGACCGAGGAGCCGGCCGGCTTCGTGTTCACCTTCATCGGCGCCCGCCCGCGTACCCAGTGGCTGGACGGGGCGGTCGAGCGCGACGAGCACGGCTTCATTCGCACCGGCCCCGATCTGACCCGAGGCGGGACCCTGCCGGAATCCTGGACGCCGGACCGTGAGCCGTTCTACCTGGAGACCAGCGTGCCAGGGGTCTTCGCCGCCGGCGACGTGCGGGCTCGCTCCATCAAGCGGGTCGCCTCCGGCGTCGGCGAGGGCGCCATGGCCGTCGCTCTCGTACACCTCTACCGCTCCACGAGCTGACCTGGCTTGAGGGCGCCGTCCGGCGAATCTCCCCCATCCGCCTCATTTCGCTGCGGCACGAACAGCATTAGCGTGTGAGCAGCGACAGGCGGCATGACGATCCTCGCGAACGGGTCCGGGAAACGCGGCGGGCGACAGGCCGCCGCCGGATGCCGAAGATCCCTCACGGTACGGACGGAGCGCTGGCGGCATGAGAATCGGCACGAGTGATCTGGATGTGTCCCCGCTCTGCCTGGGTGGCAATCCCTTCGGGTGGACCGCGGACGAGGAGACGTCGTTCGCCGTGCTGGACGCCTACGCCGAGGCCGGGGGCGACTTCATCGACACGGCGGACATGTACGGGAGCCCCGGTGGCCGCGGCGGCGAGTCGGAGATCATCATCGGCCGCTGGCTGAAGGCCCGGGGCAATCGGGACCGGATGGTGATCGCGACCAAGGTGGGTGCGCTGGCCGGCCTGGACAATCTGGCGCCGGACACGATCCGGCGTGGGTCGGAGGACTCGCTGCGGCGGCTCGGGGTCGACCACATCGACCTCTACTACGCGCACGTCGACGACCACGGCACCCCGCTCGCCGAGACCCTCGCCGCGTTCGACGCGCTGGTGCGGGCCGGCAAGGTGCGGCACATCGCGGCGTCCAACTTCACCGCGGACCGGCTCTCGGCGTCACTGGAGACCTCGGCGCGGGAAGGGCTCACGGCGTACGTCGCGCTGCAGACGGAATACAACCTGGTCGCGCGTGCGCACTACGAAAGGGACCTCGCCCCCGCCGTGGCCGCCGCCGGAGTGTCCTGCCTGCCGTTCGTCGCCCTGGCCCGTGGCTTCCTCACCGGGAAATACCGTCAAGGCGGCCCCGACGTCGACAGCCCCCGCGCCGGCCGGGCCCGCGCCCACCTGGGCGGCAACGGCCCCGCCGTGCTGGCGGCCCTGGACGAGATCGCCGCGGCACACCGCACCACGCCGGCCGCGGTCGCCCTGGCCTGGCTCGCCGCCCAGCCCACCGTCGCGACCCCGCTCGCCGGGGCGCGCACGCCCGCCCAGCTCGCCGACCTGCTCCCCTTCCTGACGTTGTCGCTCACCGCCGACGAGCTCGCCCTCCTGGACAAGGCGAGCGCCTAGGAGAGCGAGCGACTGCTCAGGCGAGCGCTTGGGAGGGCGAGCGACTGCTCAGGCGAGGCTTGGGAGGGCGAGCGACTGGCCAGGCCGAGGGACCGGTCAGGCCGAGGGACCGGTCAGGCTGAGGGGCTGGTCAGGCTGAGCGGGGTGACCATCTGACGATGTCCCGGGGTCCGATCAAGCAGGTGCCGGGTGGAATGCGTGCGTCGCCCCAGACGTCCAGCCGGGGAAAGATGTGCACGCCGCGCAGATGCGCCCCCGCGTGCACCCGGACCTCATCCCCGAGCGCGCAGTACCGTTCGAGCACGACCGGCCGGTCCCGCTCGGACCTGATCTCGGCCATCGGGCCGACGACGGCGTCCGAGAGCCGGGCGCCCGGCCCGATGATGCTGTGGTCGCCGCAGGCGACCCGGTACAGCTTCGCGTCCGGCCCGACGTCCACGCCGTCGCCGATGTCGGAGTCGATGAGCACCGCCCCCGGGCCGATCTCCACGTCCCGGCCGATCCGCACGTTGGCGCCCAGCCGGACGGACCCGTCGCGGATCTTCTCGGCGAGCGTCCGGCCGGACGTGGAGTCCTTGAGATAGAGGCTGCTCTCGTGCACGCGCGATCCCATGAGGAGACTGAGCTGGGGATACCTGTCCTGCAGCACGTCGCGCATGGTGTCCAGATAGTCGGGCGGGCTGCCCAGGTCGCCGAACCTGTCGATCACGTGCGAGGCCACGCGATGCCCGCGCGACACCAGATGGGGCAGCAGGTCGCCGCCCCAGTCGAGCCGCGCGCGAGCCAGCGCGGCCAGCTCCGGATCGCGCGCCGCCAGCCGGAGCCGCGCGCCGTCGATCAGGTACATCCCGGCGTTCGTCCGCACCTGCCCGCTACGATCCGCCAGGCCGGCGGCGACGCGGGCGTCCGGCTTCTCCACGAAGCGCGACACGACCCCGTCCTGGTCGCAGTCGAGCACGCCGTACTTGCCTGCCGCCTGCGCCGCCGGACGGTGCACCGCGGCCACCGTGACCGTGGCCCCGCTCGCGCGATGCGCCGCCACCATCGCCGGCAGATCGAACTCGAAGATCGAGTCGGTGGGGAAGACCAGGCCGGTCCCGTCGAGGTCCCAATGTTCCAGACACCGCAGCGTCGCCTCCCCCGACCCGGTGTTGTGCTGGTCGAAGCGCATCCGCGAATAGCGCACCGACACTCCCATGCGGTCGCCGTGGTCGAGGATGGACTTGATCTGGCCGCGGTTCTCACTGCCGCTCGCCGCGATGTAGAAGTCCCGCACCCCCTGCGCCGACAGCAGATCCACCGACCACTCGATGAGGCTGCGTCCTGCCAGCCGCATCGCCGCCTTGCTGCGCAGATAGTCGGGCGTCGTCAGCGTCAGGGGCCGCGCGCGGATTCCCCTTCCACCGGCCAGAGCGATCGCGAACACCGTTCCCCCTTCTTCGGTCACTGCGGATTCGGTCACTGCTTAATCGGTCACTGCTTCAATCGATCACTGCGGAAATGATCCGGCGGTAGCCGGAGACCAGCGGATGGTCGGGATGGGCGCTCACGAACAGCCCCTCGCCGTCGTGTGCGGCCATCTGCGGCTCGTACGGAAGGACGACCTCGACCGCACAGCCGTGCAGCTCCTCCAGGCGGCGCCGGAACGCGTCGCCGACCTGACCGTCCGGCGCCATGTTCACCACGAGGGCGCGCTCGGAGCAGCCGAGCCGTTTGGCCAGGGCCGCGGTCTCCGAGGCCCCCGACAGAGCCACCCGGTCCGCCCTGGACAACACGATCAGCCGGTCGGAGCTCGCCATGGCCGTGACGGTCTCGGGACAGAGCCCGGTATGGGTGTCCAGGATCAGCAGGTCGAGAGCGAACGCGCCGATCAGCCGCCGATAGCCCTCGCTCAGCAGTCCGACGTCGTAGCCCGACGTCGTGAGCGCGTTGATCGACGCCAAGGTGGTCCTGGCCACGACGACGAACAGCCCAGGCGGTTCGAGCGGGTACACCGCGTCCTCGATCTCGCACGTGCCGATCAGATAGTCGACGAGCGAGCAGGCCCCCCGGCCCGGCTCGATGCCGAAGATCAGGTCGATCGAGGGCGCGTGGATGTCGGCGTCGAGCACCGCCACCCGGCATCCGTCCCTGGCCAGCAACATCGACAGGTTGGCCGCCACGGTGGATTTCCCGGTACCGCCGCGGTAAGAGTGCACCGTCAGGACCTGTGGCATCAGGGCGCCCGGTAGATGGCCATCATCGTGATGTCGTCCGACTGCTCGGCCTCGCCCACGAAGGCGCCGAGCTCCTCGTCCATCTTGCGCAGGATCTCGACCTCCCCCGACGCGAGGACGTCGAACATGCGCTCCTCCCCGAAGAACTCCCCCGACTCGGCCCTGGCCTCCGTCACGCCGTCGGTGTAGATGAAGAGCTGATCGCCGGGATCGAGCTGCGCGTAACCGAGCGCGAACGGCGAGTCCCGCACTACGCCCACCGCCGGTCCCGTGGGGTCGAGCACCACCGGATCACCGCCGTCGGCGCGCAACAACACCGGCGGGTTGTGCCCGCCGTTGACGTAGACGACGCTGCCGGTCGCCGGGTCCAGCACGCTGAAGAAGAGCGTCGCGAAGTAGCCCTGGCGCAGGTGGTTGCGGGTGAGGTAGTCGTTCGTCCCCAGCACCGCGTTGAGCAGCGGCGTCTCGCCGATCATCGGGGCGCCGCGCAGGTCGTCGGTGAGCCGGTCGATGGCCACCATGCCCTGCTTTCCGCTCTGCTCGGCCGAATGCCGGAGCAGGCTGCGGATCAGCGCCATGAACAGCGCCGCGCCGACGCCCTTGTCGCACACGTCGGCCACGATCAACGCCAGCCGCCGGCTGTTGACCAGCTCGAAGGCGTCGTAGAAGTCCCCCGCCACCGTGCGCGCCGGACGGTAGCGCACCGACAGGTGCCAGCCGTCCGGCCCCGGCAGCGACTCGGGCAGGAACCCGAGCTGGATCTCCCTGCCGATCTCCAGCTCCCGCTCGTAGCGCAGCAGGTCGGCCTGCTCGGCGCTCTCCCGGATGGTCTTGTTGACCTCCGCCCGCTCGGCGCAGCTGCGCATCCGCGCCTGCACCAGGGCCGGCAGGAAGGGTGGCACGAGGTAGTCGAACCCGGCTCGGATGTGGCGTTCCAGCGCCCCGAAGTCGTCCTCGGTATAGGCCAGGACGACGGGCTCGTGTCCGTGTTCGGCCAGCCGGCGGCTGACCGCGCGGACGATGTTGGGCGGCACCTCGCCGGCGGTCAGCACCACATCGGCCTCGGGCACGTCCGACGCCGCGAGGACCTCCCCGGGTGTGCGGTTCTCCACGGCCAGCTCCAGCCGCCGCAACGTGCCGGCCAGCTCCGCCGGCAGCTCGCGCCGGTCGCTGAGCGCGAGGACTCTGATCTTGTTCATGTCGTCTCATCCGGGCCGTGGCGGATCACGAGCGTGCTCGTGTTCCGCCCGGCCGCCAGCTCGTAACTGAAGTCGTCCAGGGACGACAGGGCAAGGAAGATCCCGAGGCCGCCGATGCGCCGCTCTGTCAGCGGGACACCGTGCTCGGGTGGCCGGAAGCCGGCTCTGGGGTCGAACGGGCGGCCCTCGTCCTGAATGCGCAGCCAGACCCGCTCCCGTTCCACGCCGCCGTCGAGGGTCAGCGACCCCTCCCGGTTCGCGTAGCCGTGCAGGACGATGTTGGTCACCAACTCGTCCGCCGCCAATCGCAGCCGATGAGCGTCACGGGCGGGCAGGCCGGCGCGGTCCGCGAGTGTGCGCACATAGCGGGCCACCTCGTCGAGGGACGCCAGAGACGCGGGTACGCAGCGCATGTCCCGCTCACGCGACCGTCATTTCGATGCTGCGATCCAGGCCGGCCATTCTGATGGTCCTGGCCACCGTGTCGACCGCTCCGGTGATCACGATGCTCGCGTCCTCGCCCAGCTTCTGCCGGGAGAACACCAGCACCCGCAGGCCCGCGCTGGCGATGTAGGTCAGCTCCTCCGCCCGCAGGATCAGCGTTCGCGCCGAGGCGGCGGCCGCCTCGTCCAGCTTGGCGAGCAACTGCGGCGCGGTGTGGGCGTCGAGTTCCCCGCTCAGCTTGATGGTCGCGGTATCCGCCTCGGTGGTCAGAGTCGCGGTGAAAGCCATGGTGATCTCCTATGCGTCAGTTGTCGTGGCCACGAGGATCAGGACGGATCGGGGTCCCAGGAGGTAGCGGTCCGTCACGGCCGGTCCGGTGCCGGGCGCATAGACGTCGTACGGCTGCGCCTTCCCCGTGTCCGCGAAGACGCGCCAGCCGTACCCGGGCAGTTCGAGCTCCTGGGCCTCCCAGTGGGCGTTGGCCGCCACGTAGATGAGCTCGGCCTGGCCGTCGAGGCCCGTCCCGCTGCGCAGGGCGGCGATCAGCCGGCGCTCCGGCGACCAGTCGGGGACCCACGCGCGGGCGCCGTGCCAGCTGATGTCCGGCAGGCCGCCGCGTCCGGTGGGATCCACGCCGAGCGGATGCGCCCCCGAGCGCACCATCGGATGGGCGTGCCGGAAGGCGATCATCGCGCTGACGAAACGCAGCAGCTCGGCGTTGGTGTCGACCAGCGACCAGTCGAACCAGGACAGCTCGGTGTCCTGGCAGTAGGTGTTGTTGTTGCCACGCTGCGTGCGACCGGCCTCGTCGCCCGAAAGGATCATGGGTACGCCCTGGCTGACGAGCAGCAGGGCCATGGCGTTCTTCATCTGCCGCAGGCGCAGCTCCCGGATGGCCGGGTCACTGCTGGGTCCTTCGAACCCGCAGTTCCAGGAGTTGTTGTCGTTGCCTCCGTCCCGGTTGTCCTCACCGTTGGCCTCGTTGTGCTTGTCGTTGTAGGAGACCAGGTCCAGCAGGGTGAAGCCGTCGTGGGCGGTGATGAAGTTGATCGACGCCGCCGCGCCCCGCCCGCCGTACAGGTCGGGCGAACCGACCATCCGGGTGGCCATCTCGCCGACCGCGCCCGGGTCACCCTTGATGAAGCGGCGCAGCGTGTCACGGTAGCGGCCGTTCCATTCCGACCAGCGGCCGTAGGAGGGGAAGACGCCGACCTGGTAGAGGCCCGCGGCGTCCCACGCTTCGGCGATCAGCTTGCAGCGGCGCAGCATGGGGTCGTAGGCGAGCTGCTCCAGCAGCGGCGGGTTGGGCAGGGGCGTGCCGTCGGGGGCGCGGTCGAGGATCGCGGCCAGGTCGAACCGGAAGCCGTCGACGTGATAGTCCGACACCCAGTAGCGGAGGCAGTTCAGCACGAAGTCGCGTACCACCGGGTGATTGCAGTTGACCGTGTTGCCGGTGCCGCTGAAGTTGTAGTAGGAGCCGTCCGGCGTGAGCATGTAATAGGTGGCGTTGTCGAGGCCGCGGAACGAGATGGTCGGCCCGTGCTCGTTGCCCTCGGCGGTGTGGTTGAAGACGACGTCGAGGATGACCTCGATGCCCGCCTTGTGCAGCTCCTTGATCAGGCTCTTCAGCTCGTCGGCCTGCATGCCGTAGTGCCCGGTCGCGGCGTAGCCCGCTTTCGGGGCGAAGAACCCGACGGTGCTGTATCCCCAGTAGTTGTGCAGCCGGGCGCCGCTGACCGGGTCGGCCCGCGGGTTGTCGAACTCGTCGAACTCGAAGATCGGCATGAGCTCGACGCAGTTGACCCCGAGCTCCCGCAGATAGGGGATCTTCTCCCGCAGGCCGGCGAAGGTGCCCGGCGCGCTCACCCCGGACGAGTGGTGCCGGGTGAACCCGCGGACGTGGGTCTCGTAGATGACCAGGTCCTCGAAGGGGATGCCCGGCGGCCTGTCGTCCTCCCAGTCGAAGTCGTCATAGAGCAGCCGGGAGCGATACTGGTAGATGTCCGCCCAGTTCGGCTCCGCGCCCCAGACCTCCCGGCCGGACAGCAGGCGAGCGTAGGGGTCGGCGAGGACCTTGGAGGCGTCGAACCGGTCACCGCGTACGGGGTCGTACGGGCCGTCGGCGTAGAAGCCGTACTCCAGGTTCTCGTGGTCGAGCCCGAAGACGGTGATCGCGAAGACGCTGCCCACCCGGAACGACTCCGGGATGGGCAGCACCGCGGTCGGGCTCGGACCGCCTCGTTCGAAGAGCACCAGCGCGATCGAGGTGGCCCGGTCGGAGTAGACGGAGAAGTTCACGCCGCCGGGCACGATCGTCGCCCCATAAGGCATCGGCCGGCCGCGCCTGACGTGATAGCCGGAGATCTCCCTGGTGGGCTCGGCGTCGATGCGCTCCCGGCTGTCCTGAACACTCATGGCTTGGCACGCTCCAACTCGGTCGCCAAGTCCTCGCCGATGTCGAAGAAGGCCAGGAAGCCCGTCGCCGACATCACGAACCTGACCTCGTCCGACAACCCGAACAGCCGGATGGTGGCGCCGACCTCCTGCGCCCGCCGGTAGGAGAGCAGCATGGTGCGCAGTCCCGCGCTGGAGATGTACGGCACGGCGGCCAGTTCCATCAGCAGGTGCGTCCCCCGCCCGATCAACGGCAGCAGGCGGTCCAGGAGACCGGAGGAGGTCGCGCTGGTGATCTCTCCGGAGATCCGCACCACGGTGAACTCGCCGACCGTCTGCGAGGTCAGCGTCACGCCCGTCATCGGGCCACCTCCAGCCGGACCTTGACCTTGACCCGGCGCGAGAGGTCCGGGAGCCGCACGGTGAGCGCCTCGGCGTCGAAGTCCTCGTACGGCTCGCCGTCGACCTCGGCCGCGGTGATGCGGATCCGCCCGGGCGGCAGCAGGTCCGGCGAGACTCGCAGGATCCGTCTGGGCAAGACGGACGGATCGGGCTTGAAGTGCAGATCCAGCGGCGCCTTGTTGATCAGCAGCGTGTTGTAGACGGCGGCCAGATAGCACAACTCGGCCGAGTGGTACATGCTCATCGAGTGGCTGCCTTTGAGCCGCTCGGTGCCGAGCAGATACGGCAGGCCGCTGGCCAGGACGTTGAAGTAGACCGCGCCTTCGTCGTGATCGAGGAAGAAGGCGTTGTAGAAGGACTCGGCGGCGCGGGCCTCGGCCAGGAAGCCGTCGTCGCCGGTGACGCCGGCCAGGATGAGGTAGGCCAGGATCGCCTGCTCCTGCTGCCACCAGGCCTTGCGGTCGTGCCAGACGAACGGGTGCCGGTCGATGTCCTCCTCACGCGTGCGTTCCAGCACGTCGTACCAGCCGCCGCGCTGCTGGTCGCTGCCGATGGCCGGCATGATCCGCGCGATGTGCTCGGCGAGCTCGGCGTAGGCCGCCTTGGGGCGTAGCGCGTGCATGCGCATGAGGTTCCAGGCGATCTTCAGGTTGTGGCCGACGACGGCCCGGTTCTGCTGCCAGCCGTGGGTGGTGTCGGGCGTCCAGTCGCGGTGGAACCGTTCCTGGACGAAGGGGCTGTTCTTGTCATCGGGGAAACGGTCGACGATCGTGTCGAAGGTCGACTCCAGGAAGTCGGCATAACGCCGCTCGCCGGTCGCCAGGTAGAGATTGATCAGGTAGGCCGGTGCGTGGTCGCCCACGGAGTTCCAGTTCTTCCTGGACCGGTTGGGGCCGAGTGACTCGTGGTCGGCCTTCAGCATGATCGGATCGATGTGCGAGAAGTAGCCGCCGTGCTCGCGGTCGAGGAAGAACCGCTCGAACAACCGCAGCGTGGCGTCCGTGTCCTTCTTGATCAGGGGATCACCCGTGATCCGGTACGTCTGCACCGGCCCGGCCAGCGCGTAGATCTGCTCGTACATCGGGATCGCGTGGTAGTCGTCGGAGAACTCCGAGGTGAACAGCTTCTTCTCCCGATCACCGTCGATGCTGACCCCGTGATACCAGTAGACGACGTCCTCGTCTTCGTCGACGAACCGCAACTGCCGGCGCAGATACTCCGTGCCGCGTTCGGCCACGTCGAGATAGGTGTCGTCGCCGCTGAGCAGGTAGGCCGTGGCCATGCCGTACACCAGGCGGGAGATCGTGTCGGTCTCCTGCCGGTGGCTGGTGGTCTTCTCGCCGCCCAGCCTGATCAGCGTGCGGTACTCGGCGAAGTCCACCGGGCCGTCGCCGAACTGCGCCTTGCGGTAGAAGGCGGCGATCTCCTTGAGCTGGCTGACCCACCAGCTCGGCTCCTCGAACCTGGCCAGGCCACCGCGCCGGCCGAGGAAGATCAACCGCTTGGCGTCGAAACGGCCGCCCGGATAGAAGATGCCGTAGGCGAAGAGGAACTGCCCGGGTTCGAGCAGGTCCTCCAGGTGCCCGCCGGCGTCGAGGTACGGCTCGCCGAGGTTGCGCAGCAGCTCCGCGCTGGGGGCGCCGGCCAGGGACACGGCGAACTCCCGGTCGTCGGCGGTGCTCAGGCGCATGATCTTGCCGGATCGGTCGTAGTCGATGACCCGGCCGGCGATCGTGTCGGAAAAGGTGAAGTTCACCGCCGATCTCCCTTCAGTAAATCGATGATCGTTCTGGCGAACAGGTGGGCGTGCCGGCCGGTGCGGCCGGTCACCAGATCGCCGTCCACCACCACGTCCTGGTCGACGTAGTCGGCGCCCATGTTGCGCACGTCGCCGACGAGGTTGTTGTGACAGACGACCTTGCGCCCGCGTACCACCTCGGGGATGGGCGCGGCGAGCCACATGCCGTGGCAGATGATCCCCTTGAGCGGCTTCGGCTCGCGGAAGGCCCGCTGGAGCAGGCTGACGGCAGGGGCGAGGACGTCGACGTCGTCGCTGTAGCGCAGCCGGTCGGACACCATGCCGGACGGGACGATCAGCGCCGCGTAGCGGCCGAGATCGAGATCCTCCAGGCTGTGCCGCACGGTGAACGGCGCCCGGTATTCGTGGCCGGTGAAGGTGAGCTCGTCCTGCCCCCACAACCGGGTGAGGAAGTCGACCTCGTAGCCCTCCTCGGCGAAGCGCCACTGGTAGTAGAAGATCTCGGGCTCGAAGAAGTCGCTCTCCATGAGGATGCCGATCCGCGTCACAGCTCCCCCTCATCGCTCTTCAGGTCGAGCAGAAAGGGCCGGTCGTCGGCGAGCATGCGGTCCAGCGCCTCGTCGATCTGGGACGGTTTCTCCACCCGCATGCCGTCCACGCCGAAGCCGCGGGCGATGCCGACGAAGTCCAGGCTCAGATCGGACAGGTCGAAGGCGCGCGGGTAGGCGTGGTGCGCGATGCCGCGCTCCTTCCAGTACTGCTCGATGTTGAGATCGAGCAGCCGGTAGCTCCGGTTGTTGCAGACGACGAACTTCGCCCCTGCTCCCTCCCGGACGGCCGTCGCGAGCGCCTGGAAGGTGTACATGCTGCCCCCGTCGCCGGTGAAGCCGACGACGACCTTGTCGGGGCGGGCGAGCTTCATGCCGATGGCGCCCGGGATGCCCACCCCCAGCGACCCGCCGCGGGTCTGGAACCAGTGACCGGGCAGCCCGGGGGGAAGATGGGACCCGATCGCGCCGGAAGCGGTGAGGCTCTCGTCGAAGACCATCAGGTCGGCCGGGGCACGCGCCGCGAGCCGGCCGGCGAACTCCGAGACCAGCGAGGGGGCCGCGTCCTCGCGGGCGCGGTCCCTGAGCGTGTGCAGCCGCAGCGCCGCCGCCTCCCGGTCGGAGGAGGTCAGACGCCGATCGAGGGAGGCCGAGATCGCGGTGAGCGTCGCCGCCGGGTCGGCCACCAGGCCCAGCGTCACGGGATGGTTCTTGGCGATCTCGTAGGCGTTGAGGTCGATGTGCACGATCCGGGCGTCGGCCCGGAACGGCGAGGACAGATCGGGAAAGACCTCGGGGAACAGATAGGTGCCCACGACGAGGACCGCGTCCGCGTGCTGCACGATGGCCCGGCTCACCTCGCCGAACATGTGGCCGGTCTGCCCGCGATAGAGCGGGTGCCGCCCGTCGATCCCCACCTCGGCGTAGTCGACGCCCCACACGTCCGCGCCGAGCTGCTCGGCCACCCGGGTGAGCGGGGACTGCGCGCGGGCGGTCGCGACGCCGTCCCCGATGAGGATCAGCGGATGCTCGGCCCCGGCGAGCAGCCCGGCGGCCTGGTCGACCAGCTCGGGCACGGGGAGGACCTCGGTCACGGGCAGGCTCGCCGCGACGATCGGCTCGTCGTTCGGCTGATCCAGCACGTCCATGGGCAGCGAGACGAAGACCGGGCCTCTCGGCGGGGTCATGGCGATCTTCACGGCCCGGCGCAACACGCGCACCACCGAGTTCGGATCGATCACCCTGGTCGCGTACTTGGTGACCGGGCGGGCCATGGCGACGAGGTCGGCGGCCATCTGCGCGTCCATCGCGTCGTAGCGGACGCCGGACTCGCCGGCGATCACGACGAGGGGGGCGTGGCCGCGCATCGCCTGGTAGAGCATGCCGATGCCGTTGCCCAGCCCGACCCCGCTGTGCAGCTGAACCAGCGCGGGGCCGCCGCCGGCCCGCGCGTAGCCGTCGGCGATGCCGACGGCCACGCTCTCGTGAAGGGTCAGGATGTAACGCATGTCCTCGGACTTCTCCACCGCGTCGAGGAAACCCTGCTCGACGGTCCCGGGGTTGCCGAACATGCAGGTGATCCGGTCGGCGAGGAACTGCTCGACGATCGCCTCATTGCCGGTCCTGGTCACGGCCGCTCACCAGCCGTATCGGCGCAGGCCCGATTCGAGGACCTCCACGGTCTTCTCGCCGGTCAGGAAGGAGTCCGGGGTGGAGCGCCCGGTGATGAACGGGTAGTCCACGATGACCGACGTCTCCTTGCCGAAGTTGCCGTGGTAACGGCCGTCCGGTCCGGTGGCGTCCCGCAGGATGTACTCCAGCGGGTACGGCGGCGGCCCCATCACGAAGTCGGTGCCCAGGAAGCCGGTGCCGTCCTTGTAGTCGTATTCCTTGCAGTGCCCCGTGACGTGCTTGCCCCAGATGATGCTCTTGCGGTCCTCCCAGTCCCGGGCGAAGGCCAGGCAGGTCACGCCGTAGCACTCGGCCGCGATCGGCTTGTCGGCCTTGAGGAAGCCCAGGATGAGCGCGTGGACGCGCTCGTTGTTCCCCAGGTCGACGATGGGACCGCTGCCGCCCACGATCAGCAGGGCGTCGAAGCCGGCGACGAACTCGTCCTCGACCCGGGCGAGCTCGTGGTGATACCGCTCAAGCCGCCGCAGGTAGCCGGGGTCGGCGGTGTAGGGCCGCTCCGGAACGATCGCCGCCAGGCTGAGCGGATTGTCCAGCCGGGTGGACTCGTCGAGCTCCTTGGTCAGCTTGGCGACCTCCGGCGACGTCACCGACCGGCCCAGCGGAGGGTCGGCGTACCCCGGGTCCATGCTGGGTGGCAGGGCGTGCGCCCGGCCCCCGGTCGGCGTGGCGAAGACCACCCGATAGCCCTTTTCGTCGAAACGGGTCAGCGGTCCGACGAGCTCCTCCCCCCAGTAACCGTATTCCGACAGGATCACCAAAATGCTGGGCGGCATGAATTCCCCCTGAGAATCGAATGTGCCGGCGATTCGCCCAGCTTTCAGGACGGCCGGGTCCGGCGGCAATGCGAATGGCCGGACTTCTCGAGATAGAGCCGCCGGCAGCCGGACTAAGTCACGTGTCGGATCGCCGCTGATCACGCACGCTCGGTCACGTGGTCATTTCACACCTGACTTAGTCGGGCCGGGTGCGCGGCTAGTTCTGAAAGTCCGCTGCAGCTCATTGCCACGTTCCCGCCGGGCGCACCAAATTTGGGGGCCAATTGCCGAAAAGCTGATGATGAGGAACTCTGCCATGGACGAGCTCGGCCGATTCTGCCGTGATCTGCTGTCCCCGATACCCCGCTCCGATCAACGGCGCTGGGGCGAGGTCTACGTCCGGGGCCTCGTGGAGGTGCCCGGCAGGAAGTCGCTCCGCCGGATCGCCGAACAGGTCACCGGCCGCCCGGCCGACCAGTGCCTGCAGCAGTTCGTCAACCAGAGCCCGTGGGATCACGGCGCGGTCCGGCACGCGCTCGCGCGCAGCCTCACCGGTCTCCTGCGCCCTCGTGCCTGGGTCGTGGAAGAGGTGGCCTTTCCCAAGAACGGCGACAAGTCGGTGGGCGTCACCCGGCAGTTCGCCGCCGGCGAGGGCCGGCGGCTGAACTGCCAGCTGGCCCTGGCCGTGCTCCTGGTGGGCGACGCCGGCGCCTGCCCCGTCGACTGGCGGCTGCTGCTGCCCAAGTCGTGGGATCAGGACACCGAGCGGCGGGCGCTCGCCGGGGTCCCCGACACGATCCGGCACCAGCCCCGGCCGCGGCACATCGTCGACAGCGTCGATGAGATGCGGACGGTGGCCGGCCTGCGGCCCGCCCCCGTCATCGTGCCGGCCGAACAGAGTCCGGACGTCCTGCGCATGGTGCACGCGCTGGAGGAGCGCGGGCTGCCGTACCTGGTGCGCGTCGCCGGCAACACGCCCCTGCCCGGCGGGGTGACCGCGGGCGCCCTGGCGAAGCGGACGGCCGAGAGCGGGGGCCTGACGTTGTGGCGGGACGGGGCCGGCCGATCGCGGTTCACCTCGGCCCTGCTGCGGCATCGCCGGGCGGTGCCGTCGAACGATCGCAAGCTGATCGTGGAGTGGGCCGACCGTGGCCGCCCGCTGAGGTCCATGTGGATGACCAATCTCACCCATACCGACCTCTACGACCTCACCGGGCTGATCAACCTGCGGCACAACGCCGCCGACGGCCTCGCCCGCATGACCGCCGAGAGCGGCCTGCGTCACTTCGAAGGCCGCTCCTTCCGCGGCTGGCACCATCACGTCACCCTCGCCTCGATCGCCTGGGGCTACCGCCTGCGGCGCGACGCCGCCTCCCCGGGCCTGCGCACCGCGATCTGAAAAAAGCTGAAACCCCTGCCAGGCAGGGGTTTCAGGGGCATCCGCTCAACGGGGCTCCGGACCGATGACCCAGTGTTCCCGCACGACCATGCGATGGAGATAGCGCTCTTCGGTGAAGGTCCGCAGGTCCTCGTCGGCCTGGCGGAACTCCGGCGAACGCAGCGCGGCCGCCAGGGCGTCGCCGTCGTCGAACCAGAGCTGGTGGGCGCCGTCGAGCACCGCCTCCCCGATCCCGTAGGCGCCGTCGCGGGTGTGGCCTTGCACGTAGCGGCGCAGCCCCGGGATCCGGGTGACCAGATCGGCGTACTTGGTCCTGCTGCGCTCCCTGAACTCCGCCAAGGGCAGGCCCTCCCTCCTTTTGACCAGGGAGATCAGCTTCACCCGCGCGGGATCCGTGCTCGACTCCGGGCCGCCGACCAGCTCGTAGGCGTCGGTGTCGAGGACGACCGTCCGCCAGAAGGCCGCCCACCGCGGCTCGTCGAGCCGGGCGCCCTCCAGGAACTCCTTGGTCTGCAGGGACGCGAGCTGCTCCTCCTCGTTGGCCAGCCAGATCTCGGCGACCCCGCTCCATTTCGGCGCTTCGAGCGCGTCGAACGGCAGGACGGTGTCGATCAGGTACTTCCTGATCTGCGGGATCTTGCTGGCGTACCGCACGGCGTGCACGTTGAGCCAGTAATCGTGGAACTCCTGGTCGCTCATTCCCGGCTTCGGGGCGGCGAAGATAAGCTGATGGATCACGGTGTTCCTTCCTTCCGCCGCTCTCAGACCTTGTAGCGCTTGCGTACGTCGTCGGCGAAGCCGAGATAGTCGCGCAGCGGCCAGACCTCCTCGAATTCGAGATACTCCCGCATCGGGAGCCGGCCGAGCGCCGTGCGGTCGAGCTCCTCGGCGTCCGGCGAGTCGATGATGGCGATGATGCGTTTCTGCGCGGCCACCTTCCAGATGCCGACGCAGAAGCCGGAGTCGATCGTCTCCTGGGCGTGCTCGGCCTCCTCGGCCTCGACGTCCCACAACTCGTCGAGGGTGATGCGGCCCTCGTGCTTCCACCGCATTTGCACGTAGAACAACATGGGAGTTCCCTTTCTCTATGCGGCGCCTGCGGCGCGGATGAACTCAGTGAAGGCGTCGTCTGCGCCGTTGATCTCGATCGCCAGGTCGAGCGGTGTCTTGCCGTCGTGCCCGAGGAGGTTCAGCCGCGCGCCGGCCTTGATCAGGGTGCGGGCGCATTCCTCGTAGCCGTGCCAGATGGCGTCGTGCAGCGGCGTGTACCCGTTGGTGGCGCCCTGGAAGTCCAGGTCGACGCCCGGCCACGTCGCGATCAGCCCGGTCAGCTCCCGGTGGCCGTTGTAGACCGCCTTGTGCAGCGGAACCGCGCCGAACGTGGGCTCGACCGCGTTGACGTCCGCGCCGGCCGCCAGCAGGAGCCGGGCGATCTTGGTGTGCCCGTCCCGCGCGGCGACCAGGAGCGGGGTGTGCCGGTCGTTGAAGCCGTTCACCACCGGGAAGCGCTCGTCCACCGCGACGCCTTCGGCGAGGAACTTCTGGACCGTCGTCACGTCCCCCTCGGTGACGGCGGCCATCAGCCGCTGCCCGGCGATGGCCTCCTCGTCGCGGCGCTGCCGCTCCTTGATGTGCCGGTCGGCCTCGATCAGGCGCTCCTTGCCGATGAGGTTGACGTTGAGCTCGTAGTCGAAGTGCTCCTTGAGCGGGAACCCGTAGTGGGTGGACAGGTTCAGGCCGGCCCCCTGATCGAGCAGGTACGCGGCGATCTCGGGGTACTTGAACCACAGCGCGTCCATCAGCGGGGTGTGCCCGGTCGTCGCGGCCACGGAGTCCACGAACGCGCCCGCCTCGATCAGCGCCCTGACCACGGCGAGACTGCCGCCCTGGCACGCCTTGTGCAGGGCGGTCGCGCCGCCGCCGCGGTCGGCGGACAGGACGTCGGCGCCCGCCTCGATCAGGGTGCGGACGGTCGCCACGTCCCCGCGCCCGGCGGCGATCATGAGCGCCGTCAGCCCGGAGCGCTCGTCCCGGTGGCTCGGGTCGGCCCCCTGGGCCAGCAACTCGGCGACGGCGCCGGACGCGCCCGCGCGGACCTCGGCGAGCATCCGGTCGTCGATGTCCGAACGGAAGATCGCCACTTCGGGCGAGGAGTCGAAGAAGGCCTTCCAATGGGTGATCAGCCCGTCGTCGCCGACGGTGAGCACCATGGAGAACTCGAAGTCGGCCTCCATCCCCGTCGCCTTGTGGCGGATCGTCTGCCAGTTGATGACGAAGGCCCGGTCATCCTCGACGATCATCTCGCGCTGCTCGAAGTCCGTGACGTCCGTCCAGAGCGACCTGAGCCGGAAGGCCTCGATGACCCCTTCCTTGCCCCGCCAGACCTTCAGATTGGGCACCACGGTATTGAACTTGTTGCCGGGGAGATCGAACACGATCGACGGCGACAGGGCGGCGAGAACGCCTTCCACATTTCCGCTCTGCACGTCCGCGAAAAGCTTCGTGACAACCTTTCTGGTGGTTGCGCTTTCGGCCATGAAAAGCCCCTCTGACGATGATGGATGGGCACCAGTAGAGCCGCCAGGACCGGCCGGCGGCAAGAGAATCGGTGATTCTCCGCACACTCCGTGAAGTTGACGAAGTGCGACCGGAAATCCACTCGCCGGCCGCCGCGCTCCCTAGGGTTGCCTTTGTGGACACCATTGAGTTGAAGAGCCTGTTCCTGTTCGAATCGCTGGATGAGCCGCACCTGGAGTGGCTGAACGCACGGGGATATGAAAGGACCTATGCGGAGGGCGAGCGGATCTATCGCGAGGGCGAGCCGGCGCAGTGCTTCATCGTGCTGCTGTCGGGGGCCATCAAGATGACCCGCCGGGTGCGCGGCGGCGCCGAGGTCGAGATCAATCGCAGCGACCATCGCGGCGCCTACGCGGGCGGCGTGCTGGCCGTGGTCGACGAGGAGATCAAGACCTACCCGCACACCCTGACGGCGACGGCCCCCTGCCGCGTCTTCGCGATCCCCGTCACCGACCTCGTGCAGGCGTTGCACGACTGGTTCCCGATGCCGATGCACATCCTGAAGGGGATGAGCAGGGGCATCCGCACCGGCAACGAGCGAGTCGCCGAACGCGAACGTCTCGCCGCCATCGGATCACTCACCGCGGGGCTGACGCATGAGCTCAACAACCCGGCCGCGGCGGCCGTGCGGGCGAGCCGGGTGCTGCGCCGGCGGCTCGCCGGGGTCCTCGGCGAGCTGCCCGGCGACCTGCCGGGAACGTCGGCGTTGTCGTTCATGGAGATGGGAGACCGCGAGGAGGAGCTGGCCGGCTGGCTCGCCCAGCGCGGCGTGGCCGGCCAGTGGGAGGCGGCCCCGATCCTGGTGGCCGCGGGCGCGGACATCGAGTGGGCCGCGGCCTTCGAGCGGACCCACGCCGCGGACTTCCCCGGCGCGATCGACCGGCTGACCGCCGTGCTGGAGATCGACCAGCTCCTCGGGGAGGTGACCGAGGCCACCACCCGTGTCACCGACCTCATCGACGTGGCCAAGCAGTACTCCCAGATGGATCGCGGGCCGCTCCAGCGCGTCGACGTGCACACCCTGCTCGACAGCACGCTGGCGATCCTGGCCCACAAGCTCTCCGGTGTGCGGGTCTCGCGGTCCTATGACCGCTCGCTGCCGGCCATCGAGGCCTACGCAGCCGAGCTCAACCAGGTCTGGACCAACCTGATCGACAACGCCGTCGCCGCGATGGACGGCGGTGGCCGGCTGCACATCAAGACCACCGGGGACGGCGACCAGGTGACCGTCGAGATCGGCGACACCGGGCCGGGGATCCCCGCGGAGATCCGCGGCCGGATCTTCGAGCCGTTCTTCACCACCAAACCCGTCGGCGCCGGGACCGGCCTGGGCCTCGACATCTGCCACCGCATCATCGTGGATCGGCACGGTGGCGACATCTGCGTGCTCTCCCGTCCGGGAGACACCCGCTTCCAGGTCGTGCTGCCGATCGCGGCCTCCGCATGCGACTGATCTCGTACGGCCGCCGCACCGGCCGTACGAGATCAGCAGAAACGGGTCAGCGGATGCTGCAGTGAATGGGCCCCCGCTGGTCGTAAAGCTCGATGAGCTCGCCGCTGGGGCCCTTGATGAAGGCCACGCGGCACTTGACCTCGGGTTCGCCGTTGAGGACGACCGAGGCGGGCTCACCGGTCCAGGCTTCCATGGGGAACGCCCGGCCGCCCGATTCGAGGCATTTGCGGTACGCCTCGTCGACGTCGGGCACGATGATCGCGA
Organism: Nonomuraea sp. NPDC002799; assembly: GCF_053592075.1. Classification (NCBI taxonomy): domain Bacteria; kingdom Bacillati; phylum Actinomycetota; class Actinomycetes; order Streptosporangiales; family Streptosporangiaceae; genus Nonomuraea; species Nonomuraea sp. NPDC002799. The sequence continues at coordinate 42,834 of NZ_JBSFVA010000021.1, read as the reverse complement.
TGTGGTGCATCGGCCCCGAGGAGGAGTCCACGTCGGCGCTGCCGCCGGGGAACAACTCCATGTAGGTGTGGCCGCCCAGCTCCAGGTAGACCCCCCGGTCGTCATAGACGACCTGCCCGGTCTCGCTGGTGGACTTGGTCCACTCGTATCGGGCGGAGAAGCCCAGCCCGTCGCGGTAGAAGGCCAGCGACTTGTCCACGTCCTGGCAGAGCACGGCGACGTGCATGAGCGGCGCCGCGCCGCTCGGACGGCTGAAGGTCTCGCTCATCTCTCTCCTTGTGCTCGGGCCGGGTCGTCGAGCCAGCCCGGCAACCGGGCGGGCAGCGTCGCCGCGTCCGCGGCGGGCGCGGTCATGGCCACGTAGCCGTCGGGCCGCACCAGCGCCGCATGCGGCAGCTCGGCGGTGGCCACGGTGATGGGCGTACGGCTCTGCTCGGCGGCCTCCTTGACGGCGACGAGGTCGGCGTCGGCGGGGACCAGCAAGGACCAGCCGAGCCCGTCCGCCATGCCCGGTCGCGGGGGCATCCGCCGGCCGACCGCCGGCTGCGGGGCCTCGGCGGCCGCGCCGCCGTAGTCCACTTCCAGCTGGGCGAGCCGGCGCGCCCACCAGCCCGGGAACTCCGGGATCCCGCCGACCGCGGCGAAGATGTGGTTGCGCAGCGCCAGCCGTTCCGGGTGGATGATCGACGAGACGTCGGTCATCTGCGCCGTCATGCCGACCAGGCCCTCGGCGACCGGGCGGCGCTCGGCGGTATAGGTCTCCAGCAGCTTGGGCGAGGCGCTGCCGTCGATGACCGCCGCGAGTTTCCACGCCAGGTTGATCGCGTCCTGGACCCCGGTGTTCATCCCCTGGCCGCCGACCGGGCTGTACACGTGCGCGGCGTCGCCGGCCAGGAAGACCGGCCCCGTCCCGCCGAAGGTCTCGGCCAGGCGCAGGCCCACCCGCCACTTCGAGGTGCGCTCGATCTTGTGGACGACGGCGCCGGCGTCGGCCGGCCCCCTGGTCTCCAGCAGGCGCTGGATGCCGGCCAGGTCCTGCGGAGGCGTCGTGTCGCTCTCCAGGGCCACGATGCGGTAGCGGTTCTCGCCGGTCAGCGGGGCGACGACCAGCAGCCCTTCGGGTGAGAAGAAGAAGACGATGCCCTCGTCCGGGCCGTGCCAGTCCATGACCACCTCGGTCAGGGCGAAGCTCTGCGGCCGCTCGCTCCCCTCCCAGGCGATGCCCATGCGCTGCCGGACGGTGCTGTGCATGCCGTCGCAGCCGATGACATAGCGGGCCTCGATGGCGCGCAGTTCCCCGCTCCTGCTCGCCACCGTCGCGATCATGCCCGGGTACTGCTCGTGCAGGTCGACGAGCGTGTGGTCACGGTGGACGGTGCCGCCCATCTCGGTGAACCGCTCGGCGAGCACCGCCTCGGTGGTCGGCTGCGGCACGACGAGAATGTAGGGATAGGGCGTGTCGAGCTGCCCGTACGGCGTGGTCCACAGGAGGTGTTTCCCGTCCCGGACCGTCAGCGTGGGCGTGGGCTTGCCACGAGCGATGAGCTCCTGGTCGACCCCGATGGTGGCCAGTGATTCGAGGGTCCGCGCCTGCATGGCCGCGGCACGGGTGTGCACCAGCGGCTCGTTCAGCCGGTCGATGACCACGGTGTCCACGCCTAAGGACCGCAGGGCGCAGGCGAGGGCGAGGCCGACGGGCGCCGCGCCGACGATGAGGACGTCCGTGCTGCCCGGCAGGACGTCATGGGCCGAAGAATTGGGCACGCTTGCTCCAAGTCGACTCGGTGATATTTCACGACATTCGACAGGATCGAATGCGAGCGCTCGGCCCCACAACGCGAACCTCACGAAGTATGACCAGGCGTGTTTTCCCGCCCTTTTATTCCGGCCGACTTGACGATGTCGCGGGGACTTCCTGTGGCACCATCGAGTCGGAGCCTGTCAAAGGGGGCCGACTGTGAACGGTGTTCCGGAGGAACGGTTCGTCCATCTGCTGCTGGCGGAGTTGTCGGGACAGGGCACCGAGCCGGGCACCAGGGAGCTGGCCTCCTGCGGCGAGGCCGACCTGGCCGCGGGGACGCGGGCCGTGCTCAAAGGCATCCTCGATCACATCACCGAGTACGAGTTCGACAGCGGCTCCGGCGGCAGGTTCGCCGATGCCTGCGAGGCTGCGGCGCTGCGGCTGGCCGCGGAGTCGTCCCCGCTGGCCGGATTCGCCGCGCTGATCGCCCTCAACGTCTGCTTACTCGACCGGCGGTTCAGATCGCCGGACGTGGCCGAGCAGGCCCGCACCGACGAGCGATGCGCCCGCTACTTCGCCACCACCTCCATCGGGCGGGCGATCGAGCTCGTCTATCGGCCGGAGAACGCGGTGGAGGAACGCTTCTGGCAGGAGCTGGATTTCACCGGCCTGCGTTATCACAAAGCCGGCACCACCTCCTTCATCCTCAAAGGACTGAAGAAGGCCGCGGACAACGAGGCGGGCCGCCGTAGCCCGGTGGCGCTGAAATGCGTGTTGTTCCCGTGGAACAAGATCGCCGCTGTTTCCCGGTCCACCGACCAGTACGCGCTGACGTACGGGACCGACGAGGTCTCGGCGCGGGTCGTGCAGCCGACGGCGTCGTCCGGGATGTGGGTGATCATGCCCTTCCAGGAGGGCCGGACCCTCGGGGAGTACCTGGCGGACTTCCGGGACCGGGAGCGTCCGCCGGCCATGGCCGAGCGGATAGCCGAGGCCGGGCGGATGGCCCGGAGGCTGACCGACGCCCTGCACGAGCTGGCGGGCGAACGGGCCGTCGACAGCGGCGATCCCCGGCGGCAGCACCTCGACCTGTCGCCGAACAACATCATCATCGATGAGCACAGCGGCCGGCTGATGTTCATCGACCTCGGCGTCAACCACCTCTACAGCCGTCAGGTCGGGATCTCCGAACACGACGACGCCGTCTACATCGCACCGGAGATCAAGAACCACCGCACGGCGTCGCCGACCGCCGACGTCTACTCCCTCGGCATCATCCTGATGGAGGTGCTCGCCAACGCGCCGCCACGGGACGGCAGGACGCCCGAGGAGATCTGGACGGCCAGCCCCATCCTCGGCCGGACGCTGGAGGACCTCATCGAGGAGCATCCCGACAACCGGCTGCTGCGGCTGCCGCCGGCCGACGACCTGTCCTTCGAGGCGCTCGGCCGGCACCTGGACTCCTGCTTCGACCTGGTGGCGCAGGAGCCGGTGGCCAACCAGCGGAGGGGCAAGTATCTGTGGGCCCTGATCGCGCCGACTTCCCGGGAGTTCAGAACCCAGTTCGACCAGTGGTGGGTCTGGCGGCAGGAGGGCGAGGCGCGCGGGCGCTATGACCGCTATCTCCTGTTCTTCTCCGCGCTGTCCACGCTGGCCTGGTGGTTCATCGTCGCCAAGACCGCGCTGGCGAAAGCCGACGACATCGTCACGCTGGAACCGGACCGGCTGCCGTCCGGCATGGAGTTGTACGCCAACGTCGTCGCCCTGTCGCAGGGGCTGGTGGCGGCCAAGTTCTACCAGACGATGCTGGCCCGCCTCACCGTGCGCGGCATTCCCGGGCTGCGGGCCCGGTGCACCGAGGTGGCGATGCGGTCGATGGCCGTCATCGCGGTGCCGACCACGATCCTGTCGACGTTCGACGAGTCGATGTTCTGGGTGTGGCCGTGGACCTGCGCCGGTGGCGCGCTGGCCGTGGCGCTGTGCAACTGGCTCGCCTACTCCACCGCCCGCTCGCTCCTCGTCAGGGGCGAGGGGCTGCTGTCGACGACCCCTGAGGCGAGCCAGAGGTTCGCCCGGGGGTATGAGCAGTGGTGGTGGACCATGCTCCTCTACGCCCTGGTCATCATCGTCGTCGGGGCCGGCGTGCAGACGGGAGCGCTCAAGGACATCGGCGCGTACGTCTTCATCCTGGTCGTCATCACGATCGGCATCCATTACGGCGCCAAGTGCGCCGCCGCGGGACCCGCGATCCGCGGCAGCCTGGCGCGCGGCTTCGCCCTGGGCCAGCGCCTGGAGCTGGCCGGCGATCGCAGGAGGGCGACCTCGATCACCTGAGCGCGGTCCCGGCCGCTCAGTCGGTGAGGTCGCCGAGCCAGCGCAGCGCGGTCAGCCCGGGCAGGAAGCAGTATTCGCCGCCGCGTGTGACGACGAAGCGCGGCAGCGCGTGCAGGCGCCGCCGTACGGGGCGGCGCGGGATGGTGTAGTCGCCGGAGCCGTCGTGGGAGCCGGTGACGGGGTCTTTGGCGTCGCCGGAGCCGAAGAAGACGCCGTCGTTCATCCATTCGGACTGGACGAACTCGAACTGCCGCCCGAGATGCGCGCCGATGAAGGCGAACATCAGCCCGCGGTCGACCCCGTCGTCTTCGAGGACGCCGTCGGGCAGTGGCGGGCCGTAGACGGTGCCGCGTCTGATCATCCGGTGCAGTCTCGGTACGCCGGCCACCGCCGCGTCCCGGGGGTTGGCGCGGCGGATGTGGCTGCCGCCGGGAGTGATGAACCCTGCCGGGTCGTCCTGCTGGTAGAGGAAGCTGTTGCGGTACGGGTCGGTGTCGAGGCCGGGATCGTCGCGTGCCGGGCTGAGAGCCAGGGGGGCGCCGCTGCGCCAGCGGCCCATGATCTTCGCGGCCAGCAGTTCCTCCTCCTGTGGATCGGTGGCGTTGTCCCTCAGGTAGCGCCGGAAGGCGCCGACGCGCTGGTGGAGTTTGCGGAAGGCCGCGTAGCTGCCGTTGCGTCCCAGCACCTCGGGCTGGAGACGCTGCAGGCCGCCGAGCTCGTCGGGGTAGCCGAGCACGAATTCGCCGGCCTTGAGCGGCTCTTCCAGTGTGTTGGAGCCGGGGATGCCGCTGCCTGCGATGGCGGGGTGGCTGATGCCGTCGCGGTAGCCGAAGGGCTCGGTCTCGGTGGGCAGCGCGTGGCAGTTCTGCCGCCAGATCGCCGTCACGCCGCTGAGGGCGTCATAGGCGGGGCGGGCACGCTCGATGGCGGCCTGCAGCCGCGCGTTGTCGGGGGCGAGCGCGACCAGCACCACGTGGACGTCGGACGTGCCCAGCGGTGCCTCCCAGTTCTCGGGGCTGTTCTGGCCGGTGTCGCTCAGCGTGTTGGCGCGTGCGGCCATGCCTTGCCGGAATTCCCAGGCGAAGGTGTCCAGCGACTGCTGGGCGACGCCGAGCGCTTTGAGGCCGTGGTAGGTGAGGGCGATGCTGACCCAGGTCTCTCCCAGCGGGCTCACCGTGTCGGCGGCCGAGGTCACCACGGCGCTCGCGCGCCGCATCAGTTCCCGCCCGTGCTCACGGTCATCGATGCGGAACACGATGTAGGTCGCGGCGTACGGTGTCGGCCGGGCGCTGAGCACGCCGCGCTGGATGTCGTCGAGTTCGAGCCCGGCCTGCGTCTGCCCGCTCACGCGAATCACCCTCCCGAGACGATGTTGTTCCAGAAGGTGCGCAGGCTCTCGTCGACGCCGAACAGCGAGCTGAAGACCGTGGTGTCGGCGAAGATCACGTCACCGGCCCGGTCGCCGCTCGGCGGCATCCACAGGAAGGTGTTGAACTCGCTGTTGCCGGCCTCGGTGAACGGGTGCGGCGGCCTGGAGGTGTCGATCGGCTGCCTGCCCAGCACCTGGATGACGTCCGGGTCGTCGGTGGTCACGGCGTAGTGCGGCAGGTGCATGTGGAAGTTGAAGTGGGACACCCCTCGCAGCCACCCCTTGAGGTCCAGGTCTTCGGCGATGGACAGGGGCGCGCTCGTGTTGCCCGCCGTCACCGCGGGGCGCAGCCCGTAGCGGTTCTCCACGGGCACGCCCAAGCCTTCCATCAGCGATCGGGTGTAGCGGCCGAAGCGTTGCTGGCGGGGCACCAGCGCGTCGCCGTGATGGTGATACTCCACCTCACGCACCGCGATGTCGTCGCCGGCGCCGACGTCGTGGTGCGGCCCGAGAGCAAGGCAGGTTCCTTCGCGGGTGAGCCATTCGCGCAGCGCCTCGATCTCCGCGCGCGTGGCGTCCTGCCCGGTGATCATGTGATCCAGTCCCCACACGAACAGGGTGTCGGTGTCGGCCAGCACCCGCTCGTCCAGCGGTGTGTGAAAACCCGCCTGGTCGACGCGCTGGTACACGGGCACGGGATAGCCGGTGGCCTCTTCGACGAACTGCTGGAAGGGCAGCCAGCCCCAGAAGAACAACTCCAGCCCGCCCGCGATGCCTTGCTGGAAGCGCAGCGGATCGGACCATTGCGGGTCCTCATACGCCGGCCACTGCACGCGCCGCACTTCGGTCATGGTGGAGAACCGGTTGTCCAGCTCGGCCACGTCGCGTCCCGCCTCGGCGGGAAAGGACCACGCCACGTAGATGCTCAACCGGCGCCGACCGGGGCGGTACGGGCGTGGAACGTGGTTCTGGTTGTAGGTGCGCGCGGTTCGGGGCTCGTTCATCGTCTCTCCATACGGCGCCGGCGGATGTCAGTGCGGCTGCGGCTGGCGGATGTCACTGGAGTTGATCGAGCATCTCCGACAGGGCGTTCTTGATCCGCAGCGCTTTTTTGATCTCATCGGCGGTGACGTACGGGTACTCGCCGTACTCGATGAAACTCGGGCAATGGTGCTCCCGGACGAATCTGACGAACGCCTCCGGGTTGGTCTTCCAGTCCTCGGGAAAGCCCTCAAGGTTCTCAAAAGCAGTGTTCACGCCCGCCCGGGTGAACAACGCGATGGCGTCCTCGGTGTACTTGTCGAAGTCGGTGTCGAAGATCCCTTGATACATGAAGCGCGTGTCATCGTCGAAGAGCACCCAGCGCAGATAGTGCAGCTTCAGCGGCGCGAGCAGGTGCGGATCTTCCTGCAGTGCCTCGGCGAGCGTCTGGCCGTAGTCACGGATCGCATCGGCTCGCCCGGGTTTGACCTTCGCGATGATGGTGAACCCGTAGCAGGCCGGGGTCTTCGGGTAGACGGGCCCGTACTTGCCCTGCTCCAGCTGTCCGGTCTCCTTCGGGATGACGACCGCCTGTGGCGTGATCTCCATACCGACTCCCCTGCCTCGTACGTGTCCAGGGGGAGACTGGATTGGACCCGACCAGCCCAATTATCTCATGGTGGATGTCAGGCGGCACTCGGGCACCATGGCCACGACAGGGTTGCGTGCTTGCATCATCACGACCGGTCAGGCGAAGAGCCCCTGGTCGTTCTGTTGTCGCTCAAGCTCCGCGTCCCTCGGGCGTCAGCCGGACCCCGAGGGAGGCGAACAGCTCCAGCTGGTCGAAGTAGAACTGGTGGCTGACGATGAGGTCGCTGTCCATGGTGGCTGTGCTGCACGCGCGCACCGCGACGCCTTTGCCGGTCGCATCGAGTGTGCCACCGCCGGGAATGAGAAAAGGGCCGAGGTGGGTGCCGGTCAGCGTCCACTCATGCAGTGTCACGCTTCCAGCAGTGATCTTCCTCCAGAGCGTGGCACGTACGTCCGGGAAGCCTTCGAATATGTGCTCGTAGTAGGTGGCGATCTGGTCGCGCCCCTCGGCCATGCCTCCTGGCGCCACAAACACCGCCTGCGGGCTGTAGAGCCGCAAAATCCCTTCCAGCGTGTGCTCGGTTATGGCGTCGGTCAGCGCATCGCTGATCTGCTCGTCCCCCGACATCGCCCCTCCTTGATCCAAATTAAGGACCACGCTACAGGGACACCGGCGCTGACCTCGGCAGCAGGGCGACAACACGCTTATCCGTGCGGCAGGGGTTCCTCACCGGGCAACCCTGGGCGTCGGGGTGCAGGCCGTGCGGCCTGCGTGAGCGGTCCGGCGGAGCTCGGACAGCTCGATGTTGCCGCAGGCCAGGCGGTTAAGGAGGTCGAACCGGCACCCCAGTTCCCGGCGCACGGTAGCGGCGATGCAGGTGAGTGCGACCTCGAGGTGGCGGCACTGAGCGGATCGAACACGAGCCGCTTCACCTGCGCGACGTGTTCCGGTGCCCTCTCGATGAGCTTCTGCCGGCCGGCGTCGGTCAGGGCGGCGAGGGTGTATCGACCGTCGCTGGGGTCGGGTCGGCGGGCGACCCAGTCGCGGGCTTCGAAGCGATCCATCCGGCTCCATGTCGCCGCCCACCGCCCGGTGGCCGAGCCGGCCGCCGTGCATGAGGACGGCGGCGCCGGGCGGCTGCCCGGCAAAACGGTCGTGCTCGCTCCCTGATCACACCCTGACCGCACCCGACCGGGCCGCCCGCCGTTCGCTCTCCCGCCGATGGGCGGCCCAGAAGTTCGACGGCGGCCGCACCCGCACCGCAGGGCGCTGTCGCCGCTGTTCTGGACCCATGTGAACCTGTACGGCCGGTTCGAGCTGGACATGAACAGCCGCCTCGATCTGGACCTGTCCATCCGGGCTACGGTGCCCGGCCTGCGTACCCCGCAGCTCCAGCGATCATCACCCCGGTGTCAACGAGCTCGTCGTCCTCACCACCCCGGCGGCCGGTGACGGCCCAGCGCGCGGCCTCGGTCAGGCGCCGACGTAGGACGCGAGGTGCTCCCCGGTGAGGGTGGAGCGGGCGGCGACGAGGTCGGCGGGCGTGCCCTCGAAGACGATCCGGCCGCCGTCGTGGCCGGCGCCGGGGCCGAGGTCGATGATCCAGTCGGCGTGCGCCATGACCGCCTGGTGATGCTCGACGACGATGACCGACTTGCCGGCGTCGACGAGCCGGTCGAGCAGGCCGAGCAGATGCTCGACGTCGGCGAGGTGGAGGCCGGCGGTCGGCTCGTCGAGGACGTAGACGCCGCCCTTCTCGGCCATGTGGGTGGCCAGCTTGAGCCGCTGGCGCTCGCCACCGGACAGCGTGGTGAGCGGCTGGCCGATGGTGAGGTAGCCGAGCCCGACGTCGGCGAGCCGCTGGAGGATGGCGTGCGCGGCCGGCGTGCGTGCCTCGCCGGCGCCGAAGAACTCCTCGGCCTCGGTCACCGGCATCGCGAGCACCTCGCTGATGTCCCGGCCGCCGAGGTGGTGCTCCAGCACTGAGGACTCGAACCGCTTGCCCTCGCACTCCTCGCAGGTGGTGGCGACGCCGGCCATGATCGCCAGGTCGGTGTAGATGACGCCGGCGCCGTTGCAGGTGGGGCAGGCGCCCTCGGAGTTGGCGCTGAACAGCGCCGGCTTGACGCCGTTGGCCTTCGCGAACGCCTTGCGGATCGGGTCGAGCAGCCCGGTGTAGGTCGCCGGGTTGCTCCGCCGCGAGCCGCGGATCGCGCCCTGGCCGACCGACACCACGTTCGCGCCGGCCGGGATCGACCCGTGCACGAGCGAGCTCTTGCCGGAGCCGGCGACGCCGGTGACGACGACCAGCACCCCGAGAGGGACGTCGACGTCGACGTCGCGCAGGTTGTGCGTCGTCGCGCCACGGATCTCCAGCGCGCCGGTGGGCTTGCGCACCGTCTCCTTGAGGGTGGCCCGGTCGTCGAAATGGCGGCCGGTGATGGTGCCGCCGGTCCGCAGCCCCTCGACGGTGCCCTCGAAACAGACGGTGCCGCCCGCCGTGCCGGCGCCGGGGCCGAGGTCGACGACGTGATCGGCGATCGCGATCGTCTCCGGCTTGTGCTCCACGACGAGCACCGTGTTGCCCTTGTTCCGCAGCCGCAGCAGCAGGTCGTTCATCCGCTTGATGTCATGGGGGTGCAGACCGACCGTCGGCTCGTCGAAGACGTAGGTGACGTCGGTGAGCGAGGAGCCGAGGTGGCGGATCATCTTGACGCGCTGCGCCTCGCCGCCCGACAGCGTGCCCGACGGCCGGTCGAGCGAGAGGTAGCCCAGCCCGATCTCCACGAACGAGTCGAGGGCGTGCAGCAGCGCGGCGAGCAGCGGCGCCACCGACGGCTCCGCGAGGCCGCGGACCCATTCGGCGAGATCGCTGATCTGCATCGCGCAGGCGTCGGCGATGTTGATCCCGCCGATCCGCGAGGAGCGGGCCGCCGCGCTGAGCCGGGTGCCGTCGCATTCGGGACAGGTGGTGAAGGTGACCGCACGGTCCACGAACGCCCGGATGTGCGGCTGCAGCGACTCGGGGTCCTTGGCCAGGAACGACTTCTGCACCTTGGGGATGAGCCCCTCGTAGGTGAGGTTGACGCCGTCGACCTTGACCTTGACCGGCTCCTTGTAGAGGAAGTCGTTGAGCTCCTTCTTGGTGTACTTGCTGATCGGCTTGTCCGGGTCGACGAAGCCCGACTCGGCGTAGACGCGTACCGTCCAGAAGCTGTCCGACTTCCAGCCGGGGATGGTGAACGCGCCCTCGGAGAGCGACTTGGAGTCGTCGTAGAGCTGGGTGAGGTCGATGTCGGAGACCGTGCCCCGGCCTTCACAGCGCGTGCACATGCCGCCGGTGCGGCTGAAGGTCTGTCTCACGGTCTTGCCGCCACTGCGTTCGACCGTGATCGCACCGCTCGCCCGGACCGAGGCGACGTTGAAGGAGAAGGCCTGGGGCGAGCCGATGTGCGGCTGCCCGAGCCGGCTGAAGAGGATGCGCAACATGGCGTTGGCGTCGGTGGCGGTGCCGACGGTGGAGCGGATGTCGCCGCCCATCCGCTGCTGGTCCACGATGATCGCGGTCGTCAGCCCGTCGAGCACGTCGACCTCGGGCCGCGCCAGCGTCGGCATGAAGCCCTGCACGAAGGTGCTGTAGGTCTCGTTGATCAGCCGCTGCGACTCGGCGGCGATCGTGCCGAACACCAGCGAGCTCTTGCCCGAGCCGGAGACGCCGGTGAACACCGTCAGCCGGCGTTTCGGGATCTCGATGCTGATGTCCTTGAGGTTGTTCTCACGCGCGCCGTGCACGCGGATCAGGTCGTGGCTGTCGGCATCGTGCGGCGCAGGCGACTGCGGATCCGTCTTCGGGGCCTTGCTCATCGTGTCTCCATATGTCGGACGAGACCATCTTCGCGGCCTCCGTCGGTGTCGCCTGGCTCGATCTGACCGGCTTCGAGAGTATGTCTGGTTTGTCGCGCTTTGGTCAGGCTAATGGCGGCACCGTGCCTCGCGCTTCTCGATTCCTGCTCGGTCCGGCCGCCTGCCTCACTCCGCGTCGGCCGATCTTCCTTTCAGGCCCCGTTCCGGGCATGCTCAGATAACCAAGCGCTTGTTCGTATCGGAGGTTCTTCATGCGTTCAACCACAGTGGCGGCGGCGGCGGTGCTCGTCGCGGGCGCGCTGACCCTGCCCGCGCGGGCCCAGGCAACGACGGGGTGCGAGACGCTGACGGTGCCGGCCGGGTTCGGGATCACCTGTCAGAGCGTGACGACCCCCCTGTTCCAGCCGAGGTTACGGGACGTCACGATGACGTCGACGGCGATCTACCAGCCCGCCGGAGGCACCCCGGAGATCAGTCCGGTCATGAGGTCGTTCACGATCCGGGTCTATCTGCCCGACCCGTACAGCGCGACCGCGTCGCCGTACAAGTCGCTCTATCTCCTGAACGGCGGCGGCGACAATTTCGATGCCTACACCACTAAAGGCGACATCGTGAACATCCTCGCCAACGGCGGCGACCCGTATCCGGTGATCGCGGTCATGCCCACCGGCGGCATGACCGGCTGGTACTCCGACTGGCCCGGCCGCACCGACGGATTCTTCGCGCCCAAGTGGGAGACCTTCCACGTCAACCAGCTCATCCCGTGGATCGACGCCAACTACAACACGGTCAAGACCCGGGACGGCCGGGCGATCGCGGGCATCTCGATGGGCGGCTTCGGCGCGCTCAAGTACGCCGCCGCCCACCCCGGCGTCTTCGGCACGGCCGGCGCGCTCTCCCCGGGCACCGAGCTGCGCAAACGCGGCGCGCAGGACATCATCTCCGGCGGCTCCTGGTTGTCGGGCGCCGCGATCACGCTGCTGGACGCGGCCAACGGCAAGTTCAAGATCAACAAATACGACGCGAACGGCATCATCGACGTCAACCAGGACCGGCAACTGCTCTACCGTCTCGACCAGATCTTCGGCGCGCACACCGAGGTCCCGCCCAACGCGAACCTGGAGACGATCTACGACTGGCCGCAGGCCAATCCCATGCGCATGGCCGAAGAGGGCGACTACGCCCCCTACACCCAGAATTTCGCCCTGTACGCCGGAGGCTGCGCGTCACTCCCGACGCCGCCGAGCGGCGCCACGGCCGCCCCTGTGTCCTGCGCCTACAACATCGACGCCACCGTGCCCGGCCACCCGGAGCAGCAGGTCGAGGGCGAGCCGATGCTCGGAGCCTACGTCGACGTCCTCGACAGGAAGCTGAGGGCGCAGGGCATCGACCACCGCTACTGCTACGGCACGGGCGGGCACGAGTGGGACGACTGGCAGGCCAACCTGAAGGACTTCCTCGTCTACGCCTACAACCGGCCGGGCGTGGGCGCCTGCCTCCAGCCCTGAGCCGGCTCCGACACAGATGGAACGGGATGGCACGCCCATCGGGTGAACATCATCGATGGAGCAACCGGGGAGATCCCATGAAGTACCTGACGAAGAAGCTGCTGGTCGCCCTGACCACGGCGGCGCTGGCCGGCTCCGGCGCCGCCGTGGGCGCCGCGCTGCCCGCCTCCGCCGCACCGCTGTCCGCCTCCGCCGCCGGCGGCGCGCTGTTCAGCGGGACGGGCAGGGGCATCGACGAGGACACCGCACTCGCCAACGCCGAGAGCGCCGCCAGGGCCGGCGCGCTGGCGCATGGATTCACGCTGTGCGACGTGTTCGAGTCGGTGACTTCGCAGGATCCGAAGACGCGGGTGTTCTTCGCGGTGGTCGCGGTCCGCTGCGAGGACGTGCACGTGTAGGACACCGGCTTTCCTGGCCGGCACGACGAGCGGGTGACCGGATTCAGCCCGCTCGGGTGGTGGCGGCCAGGACGGCGGTGATGGCCTCCTCCACGGAGGCGTACACGGGAAGGTGGGCGTCCACGCCGGTGATCTCGATGAGGCGGGCCGGCGAGTCGCGGGCTGCGGCCAGGTGCGCGGCCGCGCCGTCGTCGCCGCAGGTGCGCGCGATGGACAGCACCACGTGCAGGCCGGAGCTGTCCAGGAAGGACAGCTCGCTCAGGTCGAACACCACGTGGTCACCAGGCCGGCGGCACTGGTGGAGATAGTCGGTCAGTTGGGCGCTGGTGACGCGGTCGAGTTCGCCGCCGATCGCGATCACGCTCATGCTGGGCAGCAACTGGTGCCTCAGCGTCAGCGACGCCGAGGGGATCCCGCGCGGAGGTGGCGAAGGTTCGCGTGACCGGCCGGCGTCCATGCGCGCACGATAGACCTTTCGCGCCGGCGCCGAAACCCCTCCCCCGGCCCACGCCTGGCCTCGGCGCATGGCCGGGCGTGGCGGCGTACCCACCATTTTCGGCATCCGGCGGATGCGCGGAAGAGCGGCCAACTAGCCTGCTGTCACGATAAGCGTTCTCCCAGTGACCCCCTGTGAGGCCAACTCGTGCGACGGTCCATCAGGGCCAGCCGGAGCCTGGCGCGGCCGTACCGCGACCTGGTCTGGCTCGCCTACCTGACCCTCTCCCCCACCCTCGGCGAGGAGCGCCGGTTGGTGCTCGCGCACCGGCTCGCCGCCGCCGAGCTCGCCCGCCACACGGGCCGGGATCAGGTGCGCCTGCGGCAGGCGCTGCTGCGCAGGACCCTGCGCATCCTGATCATGCCGTGGTCGGGGCGGCTGTCCAGGATGGAGGCGGTGCCCGCGCTCACCCGGGGCGCGGACGTCGCCTTCACCGACGAGCTGAACAAGCTGCGTTCCGCCGCCCGCGCCGCCTACGCGCTGCTGCGGCTGGAAGGGCGGCCGGAGGGGGAGGTACGCACCATCCTCGCCGGAGCGGGCGTGCCGAACCCGGCCACCGCCCTGACCGCGGTCACCACCCTGGAGGCGCGCTTCGGCGACGGGGCCGCGACGATGTTCCGGCCGGCCGCCGACCCGACGCTGGCCCGCTGCTACGCCCGGCCCGCGAACCGCCGGGTGCGGCTGGGGCTGCGCGCGGCCGGGATCGTGTGCCTGCTGGCGGCCACGGCCATGGTGCCCCTGCTGATCGACGAGCCGGGCAGGGCCGTCACCCCCCGTCCGCCCGCCGCACCCGCCGCCGTCACGGTGCCGCCGGGCGCCTGGCGGGGTGGCACCGACCTCGACCTGGACACCTGGGAGGCGAGGGGCGGGCTGATCGCCGACAGGGCCCTCGTCACGCGGGCGCTGCGGGCGTGGGGGAAGCGCGACGGGCAGTTGTTGTACGCCGGGCGGCTCGACGGCACGGCCGTGGTGCTGCTCCGCCGGGACGAGCGGGTGGCCCGCTACACCGAGACCGGCGGGAACGGCACGCTGGCCGTCTTCCCGCAGCCGCGCACCAAGGCCGACGGGACCAGCCCGCTCAAGCTCACCACCACCGGCGAGGGCAGCCGCTACCTGCTGCCGCCGTGGGTGCGCGAGGTGTCGGCCGCGCCGCTGGCCGGCTCGGCGCCGAGCTGGCGGAAGGTGGCGGTCACGGAGGGCGTGACCGCGCCGATCAAGGCCGTGGCCGACCGGACGTGCTGGCAGGGGCCGGTGGTGCGGCTGCGGGCGCCGGAGATCGCGCACGGCCTGCCGTACACGATGCTGGACCTCGGCCGGTTGTCGCTCGCCAACGCCTACTACCAGCCGCCGCCGCCCGCCGGGATCAACCGGTACGGCCCCAGCGAGCTCGACACCGTCCCCGGCGGCTTCACCGCGTGGAAGGGGCTCGGCTGCGCGATCGAGCGCCCGGAGAACGAGGTCCAGGCGGCGACCGCGTGGGAGTTCTGGAGCGGCGGGCTGCCCGAGGGCGCGCACGGCCGGTGGATCTGCCTGCGCCTCACGGACGCGTCGGGCGGCAACTCGGTGCGCGGCGTGCTCTTCAGCACCCAGCGCGGACGCACGACCTCCCAGACCACCGGCGTCAGGACGAACTCGTGGGACTGCAGCCGCCTGCGGCGCGACGTCGTGGCGGGCCTGTGGTGGCGGGCGCCGTCGGGCAAGAGCTACTACGTGGCGGCCGGGAGCAGGCGGGTCGTCCGGATCACGCTGAACGGGCGGGCGGTGCGCGGCGCGTACGCGGTCTCCAGGAAGCAGGACGCGTCGCTGTCGGCGGTGAACGAGCTGGGCGAGCAGGTCGAAGTGCTGCGGTGAGACCGGCCGACGCCGTCGATCGGTGCTCGGGTGCGGACGGGCTACTTTCCGGCGGCGTTCCGGCCGGCCCAGTCGCGGTAGCGGAGCCGGCCGAGGACGGCGCCGTCTCCCGGCACCAGGGTCCGCTCACCCACCTCGCTGCCGAAGTAGTGCGCGTGCGCGTCGGTGACCACCTGACGCTGATCGCCCCAGCCGGCCAGCGCGTCGCGGAAGAACTCGTCCATCCGGACCTGCTCGGGCCCGGCGATCTCCATCCTGCCGTTCAGCGGCGCGCCCACCGCGACCCTGCCGACCGCCTGGGCGACCTCATCGCCGGCCATGGGCTGGAAGAGCACGGGCGCGATCCGTACCGTGTCGCCGTCCGCCGCCTCGTCGGCGATGCTCCGGATGAACTCGAAGAACTGGGTCGCGTGCACGAGCGAGAACGGGATCGACGACTTCTCGATCAGTTGCTCCTGGGCGATCTTCGCCCGGAAGTAGCCGTTGTCCGGCATCCGCTCCGTGCCCACCACCGACAGCGCGACGTGGTGACCGACGCCGGCCGCCGTCTCCGCGGCCAGCAGGTTGCGCGTGGAGGTCTCGAAGAACTCCAGCACCGCCTTGGCCTCGAACGACGGGGAGTTGGACACGTCGATCACCACCTGCGCGCCGTCCAGCGCCTCGGCCAGCCCTTCGCCGGTGAGGGTGTCGACCCCCGTCTTCGGCGAGGCCGCCACCGCCTCGTGATCGTGCTCGGCGAGCTTCGCCACCAGCTTCGACCCGATCAGGCCGGTTCCGCCGATCACCACGATCTTCATGGCAACCCTTTCTTGTTCGCCGGGGTACCTGCCGATTCTCCAGGACTGTTACCCATCCCTGCCCTCGTCCTCTTCGCGCGAGAGGTAGGCGGCAGGTAAAAGTCCGCGAAGGTGTCAATCGGGCCAAACGCGCACGGCGGTGGGCAGCACCGTCCGCATCAGGTCAGGAGGCTGCGCCAGCGGTCGGCCGACTCGATCATGTCCAGGCTGACGCGTTCCAGGAACGCCGCCGTCTTGGCCAGCCGTTGCCCCACGGGGCTGTCGAGCCCGTAGGTCTCGGCGGTCGCCATCGTGGCCCGTACCGTCTCAAGGGTCTGCCGCCTGCTGATCAGGATGGAGTGGTACCAGGCGTCGTTGTCGATCACGTAGATGTCGCGACGGCGTTGCGGATCGCGCTCGCGCCGGGCATATCCCTGCTGGACCAGGTAGTTCACGGCGACGGAGACGGAGGCTGGGCTGACGTTCAGCCTGTGGGTCAGCTCGGCGGCGGTGCGCCTGCCGTCCTGGGACAGCAGCAGGTCGTGGTGCACGCGCGCGGCTATGCGCGGCATCCCCGCTCTGACCGCCATCTCGACGGTCTCGTGTTCCATCGTGCTGTCCGGCGGGGTGGTCGCGGGTGAGGGCGCCGGTGTGCCGCGCCGTGCCCGCTGGATCGTCGCCTGGTGCGCCTGCTGGGGCCGGTAGCCGCCGGCGCCGCCGTTGCGTGCGATCTCCCGGGTGATCGTCGAGGTGGGCCGGCCGAGCCGCCTGGCGATCTCACCGTAGGAGAACCCGTCGGCGAGTCCGGCCGCGATGCGCTCACGGTCCTGCTGGGTCAATCGTCCTCCTGGCATGCCGTCAGTATTGCCTTCGCCACTTGCCATTGCAACATGGTGTTGCTTTCGAGCTCAGCTCGTTGCACCAATTTATCGGCTTTGACCAGGGAGAAGACCGTCCAGTCGATTGACGATATTCCGAATGCAACATAGCTTTCGAGCTGCACAGAACACGTACTATCGCGAATTGAGGAATGGCGATGAGTGAATCTCTCCGCACCGTCAGGATCTTCCGTCCGGTGGCGGTCACGGCGCTGGCGGCCGGGTTGCTGGCCGGGGCGGTCGCACCCGGGGTGGCCGCCGCGGACAGCCGCGTGGCCGCGCAGAACGCCGTTGCCGGGCAGGATCGCCCGGAGCTGCGGAAGGCCGTCCAGGCGTTCGTCGATGCCGGTCTCGCCGGGGTGCAGGTGCGGGTGAACGACGAGCAAGGCGAGTGGGTCGGCACCGCCGGGGTGCGCAAGCTCGGCAGCGCCGCGAAGCCGCCGGCCGACGGGCTGTTCCGGCTGGGCAGCTCCACCAAGCCGTTCACCGCGACCCTGGTGTTGCGGCTGGTGGCCCAGGGCAAGATCAAGCTGGACACCCCGGTGGCCGGCTACCTGTCCCCGTACAAGCTGGACCGGCGGATCACGGTGCGGATGTTGCTGCAGCACACCAGCGGGGTCTACAACTACACCGGCGAACTCGACGCCGACGGGACGTTCGTGCCGGGGATCATCGCGCCGGGCAAGGACCTGGTGGAGAAGCGGCTCCGCAGCTACCGGCAGGAGGATCTGGTGCGGTTCGCGCTGTCCAAGCGGGCGCGGTTCGAGCCGGGGACGGGCTGGAGCTACTCCAACACCAACTACACGCTGGCCCAGCTGCTGATCGAGAAGATCACCGGCCACTCCTACGCCGAGGAGCTGAAGCGGCAGATCCTGCGGCCGCTCGGCCTGAAGCACACCGTGGCGCCGAGCACCCAGACGGGGATCCCCGGGCCGCACGCCCACGGCTACTACCGCTACGAGGACGCCGGCCAGTGGAAGGTGGTGGACGTCACCCGTCAGAACCCCACCATCCTGGGCGCCGCCGGTGGCATGATCTCGACCACCGAGGATCTCCACACGTTCTTCTCCGCGCTGAACAGCGGCAAGCTCCTGCCGGCCACGCTGATGGCGGAGATGCGCAAGCCGCACCCCAAGAGCGGCCCGCTCGGCTACGGCCTGGGGGTGTCCGTGCTGGACCTGGGTCCGAAGTGCGGCACCGTCCTCCACCACAACGGCAGCGCCCTGGCGGGCTACGCGTCGATCATGTACAGCACGCCCGACGGCAAGAAGACCTTGACCGGCTCGGTCACCACGGGGGACGCCGCGTTCGACGCGGCGCAGGCGTTCCCCAAGCTTCAGGAGGAGCTCCTGAAGCAGGTGTTCTGCGGCGGGCAGGCCGCGAGCTGACCGGGCCAGGCCGAGCTCGGCCTGGCCGCTGAACGCCGTGTGTCCCGGCAGGGCCTTCGAGCCCGGGACTACAGACCGGTCATCACCAGGCTCAGGTAGTACCAGTAGCCGGTGCCGAAGATGTGCTTCGAGATGTTGACGGTCTGTCCGGTGGACAACGTGGCGCAGGTGGAGCCCCTCGCGGTGACCGAGCCGAGCGTGTCGCCTTGGCCGACGGAGGGCGGGGTGACCTCACGCAGGCTGTACAGCGCCGACCCGGTGGTCCCGATGGTGGTGGTCGGGTTGGCGAAGTTGCCGGAATAGGCGGTGTCACCGTTGTTCATGGCGACGTACTGGTTGCCGCCGGGGTACATGTACCCCGCGAGGTTGATCCGGATCTCGTCGCCGTTGTTCTCCTCCACGTCGTAGGCGTCGAGGTAGCCCAGCTCCACCCGGCACGTGGTGGCCGCGCTCGTCGCGCCGGCGGGCGCGGCCGCGGACACGGCCAGGCCCGCCGTCAGGGCGAGCGCGAGGATGAGTTTGTGAGATCGCATGCCGTTCTCCCTCTGTTGACCGGCGTTTCATGCTGAAACGCCGGCATCTCAGAGTGCGGCAGGCGGCGTGGGCAGGTCAGTGGCCAAATGCACGCTCCGACCACGCCCTTTTGCGCGGTCGCGCGGAGCCGGGCGGCCTCTTGCCCGGCTCCGCGCCTGTGCGGCCTTGCCGGATCGAGGTCGCGAAGCCCGTTTCGTCGCGGCCTGGCGCCCCGGTGCGGTCAGCCGGTCAGCCGCAGTGCGCGCTGTTCAAGTGGCGGGTGTCGTGGTCGTCGCCCTTGAAGATGACGCCCTGAGCGGTGATGCACTTGCCGGGGGCGTAGACGTACACGGGGCCCGCGTAGTACTCGTAGGAGCCGTCGTCGCTGTCCGTCCAGCCCGTGGTGCTGCCGGCGATGCCGATGAAGACGGCCTTGGTGTTCTTCACGCCGTAGGTGCTGCCGTAGCCGACGGCGAGGGCGCAGTTCTTGCCGGTGCTGGAGCTGTAGTAAACCTCCAGGGTGCCCACTCTGGTCCCCGTCGCCGGGATGGCGTACGAACCGACCAGGCTGTAGCTGGAGCCGCAGACGCCGGCGGCGGCCTCAGCCGGGGTGGCCAGCGCGGTGACGGCCAGGGCCATGCCTGCCAGGGCTGCGAGCTTGTTGCGGAAACGCATGAGGAGTCCTTCCCCGATAACGCCGTGCTGGGCACGCCGCCCAGCAGACAGATCGCGATCTTACTGACAAACAGGACAACTCGTGTGACTTAAGTGGTTGTCCCATCTCGGCGATCGCGCTCAGCGGACGGGTGGTAGCGTCGTTCCATGACCCCAGAAGACCTCGCCAATCTCGCGCACCTGCGCCGAGCGCGGGATCTGATCGACCGGGACTACGCACGACCGCTCGATGTGCCGACGATGGCCCGCCACGCGCTCATGTCGCCGGCGCACTTCTCACGGCGATTCCGGGCGGCCTACGGCGAGACGCCGTACAGCTACCTCATGACCCGCCGGATCGAGCGGGCGATGGCGCTGCTGCGCGGGGGGATGAGCGTGACCGACGCCTGCATGGAGGTCGGCTGTACGTCGCTCGGTTCGTTCAGTTCGCGCTTCACCGAGATCGTCGGACAGACGCCGAGCGCGTACCGCGGCCAGGAGCACAGCGCCGTGGTGGCGATGCCCGCGTGCGTGGCGAAGGTGCGCACCCGGCCGGCGCGCCCGAGCAGGATCGGAGAAGCGGACCGCGCCGACGCCGCCTAACCTTGGCGATATGACCATCGCACTCCAGTACTGCCACATCACCGTCAACGACCTGGACGAGTCGCTCGGCTTCTACCGCGACGGGCTCGGCCTCGAAGTGCGCAACGACGTCGCTTCCGGCGAGTTCCGCTGGGTCACCCTCGGCAGCCCCACGCAGCCGGGCCTTGAGATCGTGCTCTCGGAGCCGCACGCCGGCCGTTCCCAGGCCGACGGCGACACCCTGCAGGAACTGCTCACCAAGGGCGTGCTGCCGATGGTCGTCTTCAGCACCGACGACGTCGACGCCACCTTCGAGCGGGTCCGCGCCTCCGGCGCCGAGGTGCTGCAGGAGCCCATCGATCAGCCGTGGGGGCCGCGCGACTCCGCCTTCCGCGACCCCTCGGGCAACATGGTGCGCATCCAGCAGGCGGTCAAGGCGTAGTCGCCGGCCGGCGACATCAACGCCCGGCCATCGTCACCCGGCGCCGTTTCGCGGGTGCGCTTGACTCAAGGGGTCGGGGGCGCGTCGGTTGCGGCGTTGGCGTAGCGGCGGGCCAGGTGCGCGAACGCGTCCTTGAGTTCGGCCGGGCCGACGACCTCGATGTCGGCGTCGAACCTGCCGATGGCGGCGGCCAAGCCGGGCCAAGACCAGGAGCCCAGGACGAGCCGGCAGCGGTTCGGGCCGAGTTCCTCGACGACTCCCTCGCGGGTGTAGCGGGACACGACGGCGCCGGGCAGGTCGAGGATCACCTCGCCTCGGCAGGGCCAGTCGCCCGAGCCGTCGGAGCCTCGGAATCTGCCGGCCACGAACGCGGCCACATCACCTCCGGGCAGCTCGCGCGGGGCGAAGCGCGGTCCTGTGGGGGTACGCGGGGTGATCCGATCGGCGCGAAAGGTACGCCAGCCCTCCCGGTCGAGGTCCCAGGCGACCAGATACCAGCGCCCACCCCAGGTGACGAGGTGGTGGGGCTGCACCCGGCGCGGAAGGCGTTCGGCGCGCTCGTCGTCGGTGCCTCCCGGCGGGGTTTCGGGGGCGTAGTCGAAGCGCAGCGCCTCGCGGGCGTGGACGGCGGCGCTCAGCGCCACGAGCACGCCGCTGTCGACCTGTGGGTTCATGGGCCGCTCGACGGCGGTGACCTGGAGGGTGTCGATCCGGTGGCGCAGCCGGGCAGGCATGACCTGCCGGACGGTGTTCAGCGCGCGTGCCGCCGCTTCTTCGATGCCGGCACCAGCGGTGACAACGATCTGGAGTGCGACGGCGAGGGCGACGGCCTGCTCGTCGTCGAACAGCATCGGGGGCAGCTCCGTACCGGCTTCAAGCCGGTATCCGCCGTCGGGGCCTTTGACGGCCACTATGGGGTAACCGAGCTCGCGCAGGCGGTCGACATCGCGGCGCACGGTGCGCGGGCTGATGTCCAGCCGTTCGGCCAGCAACGCCCCCGGCCAGTCCCGGCGCGTCTGGAGCAGCGAGAGCAACGACAGCAGTCGCGCCGAAGTCTTTTGCACATCCCCCATATTGCCCAAAGAAGCGGACACAACCTGGCCGCTTCTCCTGCGACTCTGCTCATCGAGCAGGGCCAAGGGATGAATCGACAGGCAAGGAGCCCAATATGTCCGTGAACGCGGTAACCCACCTCAACTTCCGAGGTGACGCCCACGCGGCACTCGCGTTCTACCAGTCGGTGTTCGGCGGGGACGTGGCCATGGTCACCTACCAGGACGCCGGGAACGTCCAGGAGCCGTCCGAGGCCGACCAGGTGATGTGGGGCCAGGTCACCGCCGGCAACGGTTTTCGCGTGATGGCCTACGACGTGCCCTCGCACCTGCCATGGAGCCAGGGCGAGAACGCGTTCTTCGTCTCGCTGCGCGGCGAAGCGGCCGAGGAGGTCACCGCGTACTGGCACAAGCTCACCGACGGCGCGACCGTCCTGCAGCCGCTGGGACCCGCGCAGTGGGCGCCCCTGTACGGGATGCTGCAGGACCGGTTCGGCGTCACCTGGGTCCTCGACGTCGTGAGCGAACGCACCGCAGCATGACCGTTCTCGACACCCGGGCGCTCAATCGTGCGACGCTGGCCCGGCAGTTGCTGCTCGATCCTGCCCACGTACCGGTCCTCGACGCGGTCGCGCACCTCGGCGGTCTGCAAGCGCAGGAACCGCAGGAACCGTTCGTCGGGCTTTGGTCGCGGTTGCGCGCGTTCGACCCGGAGGTGCTCTCGGACCTGCTGATCCGGCGGAGCGTGGTGCGGACCCATCTCATGCGCCGCACCGTCCACCTCGTCACCGCCGACGACGCCGTGGCCTGGCGGGCCCGCCACGACACCATGCTGCGCCAACGGGTTCTCGGGAACTACCGCCGCGAGCTGGACGGGATAGATCTCGACGAGCTCGCGGCTGCGGGAAAAGCGGTGATGGCCGACGGCGAGCCGCGCTCGATGACCGAGCTCGTGCGGGCACTCGCCGAGCGCTGGCCGACGTCGGGGCCGCGGGCGCTGGGCGAAATGCTGATCGCCGCCCTCGTCCCCGTGGCGCAGCTGCCGCCGCGCGGGTTGTGGCGCACGAGGGCGGGCGTGCGCAACGTCCTGCTCTCGTCCTGGCTGGGCCGCGAGATCGACCCTCCGCCCTCGGATGGCTCCGATCCTGTGGGCCAAGCGCTGGTACGCCGCTATCTGGCCGCATTCGGCCCCGCCGCCACCGCCGACCTGCGCGCCTGGTGCGGCCTCGCCGGACTCCCGGCCGCGGTCGCCGCCATACGCGAGGAACTGGTCACCTTCCGCGACGAACGCGGCCGCACGCTGTTCGACCTCCCTGACGCACCGCGCCCCGACCCCTGCACCCCCGCCCCCGTACGGTTCCTCCCGGCGTTCGACAACGCGATTCTCGGCTACCACGACCGCAGCCGCATCATCGACGATGCCCACCGCGGCCTGTCGGTCGCCGGCGCTCGCGTTGTCCTGGTCGACGGCCGGGTCGCCGCGACCTGGAGCGTCACGGCCGACACCGTACTCGTCACCCCGCTGCGCCGCTTCTCCCGAGCCGACCGCGCCGCCGTGGCCGAGCAGGGGCGGGAACTGGCGTCGTTCATGTCTGACCACGACAGCTGCCGCGTACAGATCGCCGTGCCTCCCCGCTGAGCAAGGAAGCTGCCGGGTACGCGCACGCCTCGCCATGCGGCCCAGGTCCTCGACAACCATCTACGCCACCGGGCTTGACCATGACGCTGCGTCAACCCTCCATGCTGGCTGCCATGAGCATCCCTCCAGCAACCCATCAGGCCCAGGGACCCGCGATCCACGTGCAGGGCCTGGAGAAGTCGTACAAGGAGCTGCGGGTGTTGCGCGGCGTGGACTTCGACGTGGCGCGGGGCGGCATCTTCGCCCTGCTCGGCTCGAACGGGGCGGGCAAGACCACGGTGGTGAAGATCCTGTCCACGCTGCTCAGGGCCGACGCGGGGACCGCCCGGGTCGACGGCTTCGATGTCGCGACGCAGGCCGCCGACGTGCGGGAGTCCATCAGCCTCACCGGGCAGTTCGCGGCGGTGGACGGGATCCTCAGCGGGCGGGAGAACCTCGTCCTGGTCGCCAGGCTGTGGCACCTCAAGGACCCGGGCGTGATCGCGGATGACCTGCTCAGGCGCTTCTCGCTGACCGAGGCGGGCACCCGGAGGGTGGCGACGTACTCCGGTGGCATGCGCCGCCGCCTGGACATCGCGATGAGTCTCGTCGGGACTCCCCCGGTCATCTTCCTCGACGAGCCGACGGCCGGGCTGGACCCGCAGGCGCGCATCGAGGTGTGGCAGGCCGTCAAGAAGCTCGCCGAGGCATGGCCACGCATTTCATCGGCGACACCACCGTGCTCACAGGACGGACCCTGCGCCACGTCACCCGCAGCCTGGACACCATCATCACGACCGCGATCACACCGGTCGCCATCATGCTGATGTTCGCCTACGTGTTCGGCGGCGCGATCGACACCGGGTCGGTCCCGTACGTGAACTACATGCTTCCGGCATCCTGCTCATCACGGTCGCGTCGGGCATCACCTACACCGCATTACGCCTCTTGCTCGACCTGCAGGGCGGGATCTTCGAGCGCTTCCAGTCCATGCCGATCGCCCGCTCGTCCGTGTTGTGGGCCCATGTGCTGACCTCGCTGGTCGCCAATGTGATCTCGCTCGTGGCCGTCGTCGGCGTCGCCCTCCTCATGGGCTTCCGCTCGGGCGCCGGCGTGCCGGCCTGGCTCGCGGTCGCCGGCATCCTCATCTTGTTCACCCTGGCATTGACCTGGCTCGCCGTCATCCCCGGCCTCACCGCGAAGAGCGTGGACGGCGCGGGCGCGTTCTCCTACCCGCTCATCTTCCTGCCGTTCATCAGCTCGGCCTTCGTACCCACCGACACCATGCCCGGCCCCGTGCGCGCCTTCGCCGAGCACCAGCCGGTGACCTCCATCGTCAACACGATCCGCGGCCTGCTCACCCAGCAACCGGTCGGCACCGACATCTGGACCGCCCTCGCCTGGTGCGTCGGCATCCTCATCGTCGCCTACGTCTTCGCCGACCTCTCCTACCGTCGCCGGTTCTCCTGAGCGGGCGTCAACCGGGCACGGTGAGTTGAGGGCAGAATCAGGGCATGCTGACGATCGGTCAGCTGGCGGCGTATGCCGGCGTGACGGTGCGGGCGGTGCGGCACTATCACCAGATCGGGCTCCTGCCCGAGCCGGAGCGGGATGCCTCGGGTTACCGGCGGTATGGCGCGACGGCAGTCGTGTCCCTCATCAAGATCCGTGCCCTCGCCAACGCCGGCGTGCCGCTGTCTCGGATCGGTCAGATGCTCGAAGCCGACCCGTCGACCTTCGCCGAAGCGGTCCGCAAGATCGACAGCCACCTGCGCGAGGAGATCGAACGGCTGGACACCAGCCGCAAGCAGATCGCGCAGCTCGCTGCCGGGGACAGCCTGGCGCTTCCGCCGGAGGTGGTCGCCTTCCTGGATCGGCTTCGGGAGATCGGGGTGTCAGAGCGGCTGGTGGAGGGTGAGCGGGACGGGTGGATCCTGGTTGCGGCTCGCTGGCCCGACAACATCCGCGAGGTCATGCCCATGAAACTCGCGCAGCTCCAAGACCCGCGATTCGTTCGGCTCTTCGGGTCCTGTCGGAGATGTCGGAAAGTGGCGCAGACGATGACCCGCGTCTGGAGGAAGTCGCCGACATCATGGCCGCCGGCCTGGCCGAGGAGGCAGTCGCCTCCGGCGAGGTGGCGTACGACACTCTCCCGTTCAACCTTCTGGACGCACTCGCCGTCGAGTACGACCCGCGGGCGAAGCGGTTGCTGGACCTGATGCGCGAGCGCGGCTGGGCCAGTTGGACCCGGCTGGAACGGCTGGCGGAGCCGCCCGGCTGAACCTCCGGGCGCCGGGATCCGGCTGGCGGAGCCGCCCGCCTGACCTCTGGGCGCCGGGATCCGCTGCCGAGGCGACGATCGCGCATGGTGCCCGTCACCGGCCACGCCGAATGACGCGGCTACGGCGGCACCAGCATGTGGCGAGCCCTCCAGTCCGGCCGGTCACCCTGGTCGGCCGGTGACCTGGAGCCGGTTCACCGCCTCGACGACGGGCGCCGCGCCGTCTTCCGCCGAGATCCGGGCCGAGAGTGCCTGGGCCCGCTGCCGATAGGCCGGGTCGGTGACCGCGGTGGTGAGCGCAGCGGCCAGCCGCGCGGGCGTCAGGCGGCGGAACGGGATCGCGGCCGGAGCCACACCGAGTGCCGTCAGCCTGGACGCCCACAACGGCTGGTCGTTCATGACCGGCACGGCCACGGCGGGCACCCCTGCCCGCACCCCGCTCCCCGTGGTACCGCTGCCGCAGTGGTGGGCGACGGCGGCCAGCCGGGGGAACAACCAGTCGTGCGGCACGTCGCCGACCGCGAGCACGTCGTCCGAGACGTGTCCCCGCAGACCGGTCTGCAGCACGCCGCGCAGCCCGGCCCGCCGCAGCGCGTGCACGGCCAGCTCGGTGTACTGCTCGGCCCGCGTACTCGCCAGGCTGCCGAAGCCGACGAAGACCGGCGGGGGCCCCGACGTCAGGAAGTCGCGCAACACCGGATCCGGCTGCCGGCCCCGCGGCCGGAGCGGCCACCAGTAACCCGTGATCTCCAGCCCCGGCCGCCAGTCGGCCGGGCGCGGCAGCACCAGCGGGCTGACCCCGTGGAAGACCGGCCAGTTCGTGCGCTCCCGACGCCGGTAGAGGGCACGCGGGCTCATCGGGGGCAGTCCCAGCCGGGCCCGCAGCTTCGCGCTCGCCCCGGCGAGCAGCGGCAACTCGAACGCGAGCCGGGCCGCCCTGCGGTTCCCCCACCGCCCGAGCGACCGGTGGAACAGGCTCATGACCGGCGGAAAGTCCCCCGTGGGATCGATCGGCTGCAGGTGCACCCCCATGCTCGGCACGCCCATCGCCTCGGCGACGTGAGAGCCCAGCGCACCCGCCACGCCGAGCAGGAGCAGGTCGGCCTCTCGCTCGGCGATCCCGATCAGGCCCTCCATGACCTGCTCGCCGTACGCCTTGAACGCGCTGATGGAGAGGCGGCCGGTCAGCACGGGAAGCGGGTCTCCGGGAAGTGGGAGATACTCCAGGCCCGCGTCGGTCACCAGCTCCGCGTACGGCTCGTGCGCGCTGATGGCCACCTCATGCCCGGCTTCGCGTAAGCGCGCCCCCAGCGCCGTGTAGGGTGCCACGTCCCCCTGTGTGCCGACCCCGACGATCAGAACCCGCATCCTCATCACCCCGCCCGCCTCGTTTATCATGCACTCGCACGATAAACGAGACGACCGGCTTTTACCATGCACTCGCATGAGAAAGTGACGGGACATGCCCAAGATCGTCGACCATGACGCCCGGCGGCGGCACATCGCCGAGGCCGTGCACCGCATCATCCACGACAAGGGCATGGAGAGCGTCAGCCTGAGGGAGGTCGCCGCCGGGGCCGGCATGTCCATGGGGACGGTGCAGTACTACGTCACGACGAAGAACCAGATGCTGCTGCTGGCGCTGGAGCACTTCAGGGTCTGGATCGGGATCCGGGTGGCAGCCGTGGTCGCGCGCCAGTCCACGCCGCTCGGCCTGCTGCGGGAGACCGTGCTGGAGTTGTTGCCGCTGGACGACGAGCGCAGCTACCTGAACCGCATCGGGCTGGCGTTCCAGGCGAGCTCGGTGGTGGCCGGCGACCAGGCGGCGGCGATGCGGCTCGGGCTGCCGCACCTGCTGTCCTTCTTCGCCGAGCAGATCAGGGCCGCCCAGGCCGCCGGACAGCTCGCCGCCCACCTGGATGCCGACAAGGAGGCGAGCATCCTGTACGCCTTCGCGCAGGGCATCGTGAACGCCACCCTGGTCGGGCACTACACATCCGAGGAGGTCGTGGCGGCACTCGACTACCACCTGGCGCGCCTCCGCGCGGAGTGACCGGCGCGGCCTTCAGGCGCCCAGCTCACCACCACACAGGGTCAGGCCACTGCGGCCGGCGCGTGTGCCGCGAGGAGCTCGCCGTGGCGCCGCGCGGATCGGTGCGCCGCCTCCAGCGACTCGGCCGCCAGGCCACGCAGCGGGGCCATCGCGGGCGTCACCTCGGCCAGGGTGAGCTCGGCCTCGCTGACGTGCAGGTTCAGCCCGAAGGCGTCCTGCAGTACGCGGACGAGCCAGGGCGTGGAGTGATCCCAGCCCCACTTGGGCGTGCCCGGCCCGAAGCCGCCGCCGCGCGCGGTGACGAGGACCGCGGGACGCCCTTCGAGCGGCCGCGGCCCGCCGGGCGCGAAGCGCGGGTCGGTGAAGATCATGTCCACCCAGGCCTTGAAATGCTGCGAGGGCCCCCAGTTGTAGAGCGGAATGGCGAACAGGTACGCATCGGCGTCCACCAGCTCGCCCGCCAGTCTCCCGGCCAGTGACCGGGCCTCCGCCGTCTCGTCGGACGACGCCGATATCCCGAGCGCACGCTGCCACGCCTCGGCGGGCACCGGATCGGCCAGCAGGTCCCTCTGTACCAGCGTGCCGTCCGGATGCGACTCCCGCCAGGCGCTCAGTACGGTGTCGGCCACCTCGCGCGTCACCGAGCCCTCTGCCCGGATGCTCGCGTCGATCCTGAACATGCGCATGTCTGCTCCCCTTCACAGCCACCTAACGTGTGGCTTCACAGATATGTTGTATAGCAGACTATTGGCGAAGCAGAAAATGTTATGATCGACTCATGGTGAACGAAACCCGGGTCGAAGGCGACCTCGGCTGGATGCTCGGCGCGTCCTTCCGCGCCTACGCCAAAGCCGCGGGCCACCTGTTGAGCGACGTGCCCGGGGGCCCCCGCGGCTACCAGATCCTCACCGCGGCGACCAGTGACACCCCCGCCAACCAGGGCACTCTCGCCCAGCAACTGGGCATAGACCGCACGGTCCTGACCTACCTCATCGACGACCTGGAAGCAGCCGGCCTCGTCGAGCGCCGCCCCGACCCCGCCGACCGCCGCCAGCGCCGCATCGTCGCCACCGACAAGGGCCGCACTCTCTGGGAAGAGCGCCAAACCGCCCTGCGCACCCTGGAGTCCCGCCTGCTGTCCGTGCTGGGCGACGACGCCGGCACCTTCCAATCCCTCCTCTGCACCCTCGCCCGCCATCTCAACTCCACCGACCACACCATCGACCTCTGCCAGGTCGCCGAAGACCTCATGTGAACGGGCGCTTGTCCGGAAACTGCGCCGGCATCGAGCAGATGGTGGGCGGCGGCGACGCGGTGCAGGTAGCCGCGTTCGTGCTGCACCAGATGGTGTTCGGGATGGGAGCCGGCCGTGCGTTGTTGTCCGGCCGCCACCTGCAGCGGGTCCAGCAGCGCGGTCATCTGCGGGGTCAGCGCGTTATCGAACGCCTGCGGCAGCTCGGGCGGGCCGGCAGCCAGATCGGCGGCCAGATCCGGCCACGGGCGCACCGGCGGCCGGCCGATGGCTGGTGCAGGGAGGTGGGGCAGGGTGTCGGCCAGCAGGGGAAGCCCAAGCCCGGCGTACGACTGATCCTGACCACCGATCAGCCACCCCCACCGTGCCGTCAGGCCACGAAGAGTGAGCTGATCGCTGAATGCGGCGCTGTTCGCGGTGTGCTCAGACGCTGCGCAGGACGGAGACCACGATGCCCAGCACCACGGCGCCGTCGCCGTCGATGACGTCGTAGACGGGATTGCGCGGTTCGAGATAGACGTGCCCGTCGCGCCGGCGGTACACCTTGACGGTGGCCTCGCCGTCGATCATCGCGGCGACGATCTGGCCCGAGTGCGCCTCGGGTTGCTGACGTACCACGACGATGTCGCCGTCGCAGATGGCGGCGTCGATCATCGAATCGCCCCGCACCCGGAGGCCGAACACCGTGCCGCGCCCGGTGAGGTCGCGGGGCAGGGTCAGCGTGTCGTCCAGGTGCTCGTCGGCCAGGATGGGAACGCCGGCGGCGATGTCTCCGACCACGGGCACGGACACCAGGTCCGCGGCCCGTTCCGGCGCCGGGGGCCGCAGGAACAGACGCACGTCGATCGGCCGGGTCATGGCCGCGCCCCGGCGGAGGAACCCCAGCTCCTCCAGGCTTCTCAGGTGCTTGGACACCGACGAGGGCGATCGCAGCCCGACGGCGTGGCCGAGCTCGCGGGTGCTCGGCGGATATCCGTGCCTGACCACCCAGTCCCGGATCGTGGCGAGGATCCGCTGCTGGCGCTGCGGCAGGGCCGAGACGTCCAGGTACTCGAACGGGTCAGGATCGTCGTAGGTGGTCACGTGCGAAATGTTAGGGGGCAGCGGGGTCGCAGGCGTACAGCACTCCGCTGAGGCCGGGCCTGGAACCGGATCTCACGCACTGAACCCGGCGTCACCGGTACGACGATCATCCGAGGACGAACGGGAGTCTCGCGGCCAGCTCGCCCAGTTCGGTGTTCTCCGCGCCGGTCGGGGCGCGCCGTCCGGTGCCGACCAGCAGTGCGTCCTTGTCGGAGAACGACGCGGGGAACGCGGTTCCCGCGATCTGCTCCAGCAGTTCGCGGGAGTGGGCAAGCCCCTGCGCGGGCGGTCCCGGCGCGTCCGGAAGGTACGCGACCAGGTCGAGGTGGTGCAGCGTCCACTCCAGGACGTACGCGGAGAGGTAGTCGCCCGCGGTGAGCACTTCGTCGCGGGTGCCGACCCGGGCCTTAGAGCCGGCGAGTTCGGCGGCGCGGCCGGCGGCGGAGCCGACGTCGTCGAGGTGGAATTTGAGCAGGCGAGGCTCCTCGTACGCGGCGGCCAGGCGGACGGTCAGCGCGTCGAGCGGGTCGTCGCCGGTCGGCGGGGTTCCGGAGACGTCCCAGTAGGTCACCGCGTCGCGGGTCGGCTCCGTTTCCGCAGGGGTCACGAGGGTGATCAGCACGTCCTGAGCGTCGATGATCAGATGGCACACCAGGTCGCGCACGAGCCAGCCGGTGCAGCCGGACGGCTGTGCGAAAGCCTCGTCCGGGAGTTCGGCCACCGCCGTGCGCAATGCCGTCCAAGAGCGTGAAAAGAGGTCCACCTCGGCAAGGTAGTGCGGCGCCCCGACAGCGGACAAGCGCGGATGGAGAGCCTCGCGCGCTACGAGGGGTCGCCGACCGGCGGGGACGTGACGAAGGCGCCGGCGGATGCGGCGAGGACGGCGGTCCTGGCCGCCTGGCCGGGAAGGTCCGGGTCGGGTGGCAGGCGGAGCAGCACCAACTGGTGGTACAGCGGCGCGGTGGCGGCGATGAGCAGGCGCCGCGCGTCGGTGTCCGGCGGGAGTTCGCCGCGCCGGACGGCTCGGCTGACGATGACCTCGCAGCGGGCGTACCGGTCCTCCCAGAGCCGGCGCACGCCGCGGGCGGCTTCCGCGGAGCGGAACGAGGCCGCGATCAGGGCTGTGGCGACCGACGGCCGCGCGGTCAGGGCCGCCTGGTTCTCGTGGTTGAGTGCCGCCAGGTCGCCCTCCAGGGAACCGGTGTCCTGGGGTTGCCAGTCGTCGTCGCTCGTCGCTTCGAAGACGTCGGCGAGCAGGCCGCCGACGTCCCGCCAGCGCCGGTACACCGTCGCGCGATGCACGCCCGCCCGGGCCGCGACGCCCTCCATGCTGAGCTCGTCGTAGCCGCGTTCGCCGAGCTCAGCGCGGACCGCGTCGAGAACCTGCGTACGGATGCGACTGGTGCGGCCCCCCGGGCGGCGCTGAGCCGGCGGGCCGCCCTCCGACGGTGGCACCGTGGAAGTCATCGCCCGGATTCCGTTTGCCCAGCAGACAGCGTCATGACACCATCTTAATGTAGCAACTGTCGCATTAGTAGCTGATGTTGATGCTCTGCCGAAGCGGCAGGAACTGAGAGGAAACGATCCATGACGCTTCATGTTCCAGCCGACCCGACCGTGGTGCATCCCATGCCCGAGCAGCCGCGGGTGGTGCTGCTCCGGTCGCTGGTCACGTCCCCGTTGATCGAGGTCGGGGCGTTTTCCTACTACGACGACCCGGACGATCCGACCGCGTTCGAGACGCGCAACGTGCTCTACCACTACGGCCCGGAGAAGCTGGTCATCGGCAAGTTCTGTGCGCTGGGCACGGGGGTGCGCTTCATCATGAACGGCGCCAACCACCGCATGGACGGCCCCTCGACCTTCCCCTTCCCCACCATGGGCGGCTCGTGGTCCGACCATTTCGACCTGCTCACCGGCCTGCCCAACCGCGGGGACACCGTCGTCGGCAACGACGTCTGGTTCGGTTACGGCGTCACGGTGCTGCCGGGCGTACGGATCGGACACGGCGCGATCCTCGGGGCCGGCGCCGTGGTCGCCTCGGACGTGCCCGACTACGGGATCGTCGGCGGCAACCCGGCCCGTCTCATCCGCACCCGCTACAGCGACGAGGACGTCGCCCGGTTGCTGGCGGTGGCCTGGTGGGACTGGCCGGCGGAGCACATCACCGAGCACGTGCGGACGATCATGTCGGGCGGCATCGCCGACCTGGAAGCCGCCGCCCCGGACACCCGCCGCACGTGACGGGGCGCCGTCCGCGTTCCGTGGCGGCCTGGCCCAGAAGGTACCGCTCGGGCATCAGCGGGCTGGTTCGGTGATCAGGATGTTCATCTCCAGGGGCAGGGGCAGGGGCCGGCGGTCGGTCAGGCGCAGGCCTGCGGTTTCGATCAGTTTCTGGTATTCGGTGAGCGTGCGTTCCCGGCCGCCGCCGTTGATCACCAGCATGTGCAGATCCCAGGCCAGGGTGAGCGCGGTGGAGCCGTCGGTAGAGCCGTCGGCTGGGAGCAGCCGTTCCAGAATGAGAAGGCGGTCGCCCGGGCGCATCGCCTGCCTGCAGTTGCGCAACAGGACGGCGCATTGTTCATCGTCCCAGTCGTGCAGGATCCGAGACAGCAGGTAGACGTCGGCGCCGGCGGGGACTTCGGTGAACAGGTCGCCTGCGACGAAGGCGCACCGCTGGTCCAGCCGGAGGTCGTGCAGGTGAGTGCGGGCCCGGTCGATCACGGATGCGGTGTCGAACAGGGTGCCCTGTAGATGGGGGTGTGCGGTGAGTACGGCGGCCAGCAGGGTGCCGTTGCCGCCGGCCAGGTCGGCCACGTGGCGGGTCGCGCGGAAGTCATAGACCTGCGGCACCGCGGCGAAGAAGCCGGAGCCGCAGGCCATCGCCCGATCGAAGAGTTCGCCGATCTGCGGGTTGTGGCGGGCATAGTCGAAGAACGGGGCGGCGAAGGCGTGCTCGAAGGCCGAATCGCCGGTCTGGACGGCATGGGTCAGGTCCGCCCACGCCGTGTAGAACGGGCCTCCGTACATCAGGGCCAGATCGCGCTGGGACCACTGGTGGGCGGCGGTCAGGTGCTCGCCGAGCGGGGTGAGGCCGTACCCGGTGTTGTCATCGCCGTCCAGGACGTCATGGCTGACCAGGAACCGCAGCAGCCGGCGCAGTGACGGTGCGTGGGTGCCGCTGACCTCGGCGAGCCGGGTGCTGGTCAGGCGCCGGTTCCGCAGGGCCTCCGCCAGGCCGAGCTGGGCCATGGTGGCCAGAGCCTGCGTGGTCCAGGCGCCGGTGAGCAGCGTCAGCATCCGATGTTGGTCGTGGTCGGTCGGCATGGTCACCAGGTCTGTGTGTGAGGTGTGCGATGGTTCAGGTGCGTACGCAGCACGGATGGGTGGTGGCCGCCGCAGGTGAGCTCCAGTCGCCGCGGGCGATCGGGCGGCGTGCGCTGGGTGAAGTACAGAACGGTCTTGCCTGCCGCGTGCTCACCGTCGTGGGGGTTGAACCCGCCGCCGTCGGCGATGAACCCGCATTCTCGGGTGAGGGTTTCCCGAAGACCATGCAGGATCACCTCATCGGCGTCGGGGACGGTGAAGGCGTAGTGCGACTCGTGCTCGTGGGCACGCTCACCGGCGATGATCTGGGCGATCGCCGGGCTGGCGTCATTGACCAGGACGAAGACCTCCAGGCCGGCGCCGTGGTCGGCGTGCCGGGCATGGACGATGGTGACGTCGAGGGCCGTGGCCTCCAGGTGGTAGCGGCCGGCCAGCCGGTTGCGGACAACCGTGCTGGGCGCCGTCCGCATCGGCTGGAAACCTCGGACGGCCAGAGCCGCCGCGACATCGCCTTGTGCGTGCGGAAACAGCAGCACCGCAGCATGATCAGGCCGGCAGTGCCGGTCGATCGCCGCCAGGTGAGGAGAGCGGGAACGCACTCCGCCGAGCATGAAGCCCAGGCCGGTCAGCGTCGGCAGTTCGGCCGTCCGTCGGTCCAGGCGGTCCTCGTCGTCCGGGTCCAGCGCCGCCTGGACCAGCCGATCCGCGGGGGTGGCCATCAGGCTCCAGCCGTGGCGTTCGTGTCGAGTGCGTCGAACACGACCTTGATCCGAGCCAGATGAGCGTCCATGGTGCCACCTCCGCATGTCGGCTTGAGCAATTGCCTGACTACAGATAGTGACTAGAGGCTTCGGGCGTCTATAGCGCCAAGGACTCGCCTCGCTTACTTCAGATGCTGAGCTGGGCTCATCAGCGATTGAAGGTTCAGCGCGGTAGAAGCGGGGTTTCACGTAAAAAGTTCACACCGGAAGTTCAACGATACCGTTGAAGCCATGGACATCAAGGACACAGCCCGTCCGCTCGACGGGGCGAGCGTCTCGGCGTTCCTGCGGTCGCTGCCTGCCCGGCCCCTGCTGCTCGGCCTGGGTGAGGCCACCCATCGCGTGGCGGCGTTGCCCGAGCTGCGCAACGAGATCCTCCGGCACCTCGTCGAGCACGAGGGTTACCGGTCGATCGCGATCGAGAGCGACTGTCTCATGGGCCTGATCGTGGACGACTACGTCACGACGGGCACGGGCACGCTCGACGACGTCATGGAACGCGGCTTCAGCCACGGCTTCGGCGCGTCACCGGCCAACCGCGAGCTCGTCCGCTGGATGCGGGCGTACAACGAGGAGCATGACGGAAAGCTCAGGTTCTTCGGGTTCGACGGGCCGCTGGAGTATTGGGCGGCGAGCCCGCGCCAGGCACTCACCGCCCTGTACGGCCTCCTCGACGGCCCGCTCCCCTGCACCCGGGAGACCCTCGACACGCTGCTGGGCCCGGACGAGCGGTGGTCGAACGAGGCCACGGTCATGGATCCGTCCCAGTCGATCGGGCGGTCCGCCGACGCCCGGCGACTGCGGCTGATCGCCGACGACCTGGTGGCGCTGCTCGACATGCAGACGCCACGGCTGAGCGCGGCGGACGGGAAGCGGGCGGCACTGTACGGACGCACCGCCGTCGGCCTGCTCCGCTACCACCACGGGATGGCCGACACGTCCCCGGCACGGATCATGCGGCTGTCGGCCCTGCGGGACGCGATGATGGCCGGCAACCTGCGTGCCGTCGCCGGGCACGGTCCGGCCCTGGTCTTCGCCCACAACCTCCACCTGCAGCGGAACAAGAGCTTGATGCGGTTCGGCGACGACCAGACGTTGGAGTGGTGGAGCGCGGGGGCGATCGCCGGGACACACCTGGGCGACCGGTACGCCTTCCTGGCCTCGGCCATCGGCACGCTCGACGCCGACGTCCCGCCCCCGGACACGGTGGAGGGCATCCTGTCCGAACTCCCCTGGGGCCGCTCCCTCATCGACGCCCGCCACCTGGCCGACGCCGTCACACGGCCGAGCCCGCGCATCTCGCCGGACCACGCCTATTTCCCCCTGGACCCGGCCCACCTCGGCATGATCGACGGCATTGTCTTCCTCAAGGAGTCCGTCAACGGCGCATGACCGTCGAGACCGGCTTGGACACGCTCGCCGAGGCGGGCCGGCGGGTCACGGTCCGGATCGAGCCGGCTGCCACGCCCGGCCCTTGACCCATCCCGGCTGAGACGGCCGCCACACCGGCAGCCCGGACACGCTCGGCAATCGCTCGTACACTGTCTGACGCGAACCGGTGAGGGTCAGGAGAGGTCAGGTCTGGGCGATGACGAGCGAGGCCCCTCAAGGCGGACAAGACTCTCGGCCGGCCGGAGAGGCGCCCGACAGCGGGCCGGCGTCGGTGACCTGTCACGAGGATTTGGTGAAGCTGCTGGCCGAGCAGTTCGCGCGGGCCGACGTCTCCCTTCGAGAGCTGCAGACACGGGCGGACAGAGCAGGCGGAACGCGGTTGCCCCGCACGACCTGCGCCGACATGCTGGCCGGTCGGCGCTTTCCCAAGAAGGCGGTGATGGTGGCGTTCCTGCGGGGGTGTCGCGTCCCCGACCATCAGCTCCCGGCGTGGGAACGGGCCTGGGAGCGGGTGCGTGTCCATCAGATGCCCGCAGGCTCCACGGAGTATCGCGGCGTCGAGTCCGCCGCTGACACAGCGCTCGCCCCCCAGATGATGGCCACATCCGGCGACCTGGGAACCGCCCGGGCCGCCGGCCTACGGTGGCGCCAAGCCGTCCTGATCGCCGTGGTGGCCGTACCGATGGCCGCGGTGAGCCTCAGCGTCATCGCTCAGGGAGAAACGCCGCGGCCCGGCCCGTCCGAAGAGGTGCCGGACCACGTCGTGGGCCCCGCCCACATCGTCAGTGACGACGGCCGGGCGTTCCCTCGTGGCGGGTCGAGCCGGTTCACCGTGACCGTCAACCCGGCCAACACCGGCGTACGGCTGATCCGCCGGCTGGATGTAGGCGTCGGTCTGCAACATGCCACCATCACCGTTGACGGAACCCCGGCCGCGAGTTGGCGCCCACTGCTTGAGGACAGCGTCTACAAATGGCGGAACCAGATCGTCGCCATCCCGCCGCATCTGACGACGGGGCGACGCTCGCTCACCATCGTCAACACGTGCGTGGGCTCCTCAGGCTTCAACGAGTTTCACTACACCGTGGAGCACCAGGTCAACGGCGCCTGGTCGACCGCCGACACGGTCGACATCGGCCGCGACCACAGCGCGAGCGAAGCCGCGCACGACTACCGCGTCGCCGGGCAGGACTGGGCCGATACCCAGACCTTCGCCTACCCGCCGCGGAAGGAGCACTGGCGCGTCCAGTGAGCTCGACCAGCACGTCATCACGAGGTTTCATGGCAGAGCCCTGAGGTCGCCGCCGGGTCGTGAGCGGACGGTGCGGGCCGACCGAGCCCGCGGCGGGGACGGAGCCGCTCGGGCGTGCGGATCGGCGAGGTCGTGGGCGGACCGGGCCGGCCGGACCGTCAGCAGGATCCCGGACGCCGGGACGGCGATGCCGTCCTGCGGATCGAGCGAGAGGAGCGCCTCACCTTAGCGAGCTACGGCACCGCAGTCGACCTTCGTGGGTCCGATCGTACCGACGACAGCCGGTACGCGACCTGAACGGCGCCTGCGTCCGACACACTGGGAGGATGTCGCTACGTCCTGTGCTCGCGCTGCTGGCGCTGATCGTCCTGTCCGGCTGCGGCTCCGCCTCGGCGCTGAGCCAGGCCGTGATCGACCAGGCCACCCGGCAGGGCGTGGCGCCCGACCTGATGTACGTGGTGGATCTGCCCGGATACGAGCTGGCCGAGCAGTCGGTGGGCGCGGTCAACGAGGAGGGGTTCGGCGCCTTCTACACCGCGTCCGACGGCAAGCAGGTGGAGATGCGGGTCGATCGGGGGCCGTACACGTGTGCCGGCACGTGCGAGCGGGACGGCGGCGGCTGGTACACCGAGCACGAGGGCCGGCAGGAGTACGTCGCGGTGCGCCCCGGCCATTACGTGCGGCTGGCCTGCCCGGCCGGGCAGGTGGACCGGGCCGTGCTGAAGCAGGCGGCAGAGGGCGCCCGGCCGGCCGTCGGCGACGGGACGCCCACTCCCCCGCCGGGCCAGGTCGAGCGCGGCGACGGGACGCCCGCTCCCTCGCTGGGGCCGGTCGAGCGCGGCGACCTGCCCGAGGACGGCGACGGCGCCCCGATCCAGCCCACCGGCCCCGGCGGCTGAGCCCACCGGCAGGTCACCTGCGACGAGCAGGAGAAACGCGCCAGAAATACCGTTGGCTTCCCATCCGATCTCCGGCAGGATCGGGCCGGTTAATCGTGACCTGATCAGCCATGCCGCCCATGGTGACCACGGTGGCCCGCATGGAGAGCGCCGGCTTCGCCACGATCTATGGCCATACCAGCACCCTGGCCGAGTGGGACGAGTACGAGCGGTCCTGGACGTCGCACGCTGACCCGCTGGGCCCTCGACCGCCCCGACGGGGATACGGCCGCGGCCGCCGCCCGCGACCACCGCGACCTGTGGCTCGGCGGCTACCGGGAGGTGCTGGGTTTCCTCACTCTCCTACTGCGCCGTGCCGGCACGGATCGTTAGGCTGCACACCGAGCGCCGTGGCCTCCCGAGCTGCTCCAACTCGCTGAGGAACGCTCAGGGAACGCGCGATTCCTAACGTCTTCCGCAACCGTGGCCGCCGATGAGAACCTCGGCCGGCGCCCGATGACGGCGCGAGTGTGCGCGAAGACTGGAGGGGATCCGACATGAAACAGAACCCCGGCAATCAACCGCCGCGCAACAAGTTACGGCCGCCGGACCAGAACACCCGCCCGCAGACTCCACGCGCCCGTCCCGCCGACAGCGGCGGGTCGTGGCGCGACAAAGCCCCGCAGATTCCACGCGCCCGTCCCGCTGACAGCGGCGGGTCGTGGCGCGACAAGACCCCGCAGATTCCACGCGACCGTCCCCCCGACAGCGGCGGGACGTCGCTCAGCAAGAACAAGCGCCAGCGGTTCCCGGTCCTGTCTTCCGCTGATGGCGGCACGAACGCGCCCCGGCAGATGCCGGGCAGCTCCTCCGCCGCCGCGCCCTTCCGGTCCGTACGTATGTATCGCAACAAGGGCATATCCGAGGGAATCATCGAAGGGAAGAACGTCACCACGCAACACGAACGAGTCCCGCTGCCCGACAAGCTGATCGACGTCTACCCCAACGGCACCAGGGTGCACTTCACGGTCGCCGACCAAGCAGTGCTCTCCCTGGACGCCCTGACCCGGAACCTTGAGACTCCGGAACGCCAGGTGGACGTGACCGATCTCACGCGTCCCGTGCCCGCCGACCTGCGGCGGCTCGGCACCTACATCGCCATGGGCACCAAATCCAAGGAAGACGCGGACCAGGCCCGCTATTTCCCCGCCGAAAGCCCGAACGCCACCATGGCCTGGACGACCAACGTGGTGACCTGCGCCGCGCTCGCGATGTGGAGCAGGACCGCCGGCCTGTCCTACCTGTCGCACACGGACGCCGAAACCTCCCCCGGCATCGTGGCCGCTCACGTCGCCGAGTATCTGGCGCAGGCGGCCGACGCCGGCGCCAACCTGGCGGACCCCGGTGAGCTGACCGTCGTCATCCTGCTGGGCAAGAGCGCTGTCGAAGAGGTCAAGGGCGTAAGCGCCCTCAACGTCCTGTCTTGGTCGCTGAACCACCTGCTCACGGATCAGGCCGCCATCGTCTACCGCAACGCCCGGTACCACCACATCAAGCAGGACGACTACGTGGTGGTCCAGCACGGCGGCCCGCCTCAGGTGCTGCTCACCCCGCACGAACTGGTGACGCACCTGCTGCAGCGATACGCGAAGAACCCCTCTGACAGCCTGCGCGACCTGCTCGTGCAGGCCGTCCCGGTTCCGCTTCCCGGCACGTGGCCGGAGCAAGACAGCGGCTTCATCTACGCCGCCGCCGAGGCCGCCCTGATCCACGACGCCACGGGGAACGGCCATTACGTGGCGTTGTCGCCGGCGCTCTCCGCGCTCTACGGCCGCCATGCCGGGGTCGACCTGGTGGCACACAGGAGAAGGACGGAGCTCACGCTGCGCCTCGCCCAGACGGCGAGCGACACGACGGCCTCGCCCGCCGCGGTGTGGTCCACCATCTTTGACACCATGGTCGAGCAGGCGGCGAACAAACAGACCTTCGACGACATGCGCGAGATCCTCGACAACCTGCGCAACGACGTTCTGACCGCGCGGCCGGCCAAGATTCTGTGGGACGCGCTCGAAGAGTTTCTCATCACCGCTCAGAAGGCCAGGGTCGTACGCGATGACATCGTCCTCGACGTGGTCCTCGCCGCCCTCGCCGGCCCCTGGCACGGTCCGAGCCGGGCAACGCAGCCCGACAACCGGCGCCGCGTCTGCGTCGGCGCCCTCACCGTCGCCTTCGACGGGCTACGTCCCCAGAACCGCTAGATCGACATCATGGACGCGCTGCGCCTCCGCTGACCGATAAGCGTTGGCGGCGCAGTCCTCGGGTGGGTTAGCGTTCCTCCCGTCATGCGCCGGGAGGACCTGCCCTGCCTGCGCCTTTGGTCAACAGATGGAGACGCGGGATGACTTCTCAGCTCGTCGCACTCTGTTTCGATGCGAACGACCCACTCGGCCTCGCGCGTTTCTGGGCGGGAGTCCTGGGCTGGGAGCCGGCCGACGATCCCCACGACGGCATCGTGCTCCTGCCGAGCGATGACACGGGGTTCCGGATACGATTTCTTCCGGCTCAGGAGAAGAAGACCGGCGCCAACCAGCTACATTTCGATCTGACGAGCACGTCCCTCGATGACCAGCGGCAGACGGTGGCCAGGTCGCTCGAGCTCGGTGCGCGGCACATCGACATCGGGCAAGGCCCGGACGCCAGTCATGTGGTGCTCGCCGACCCCGAAGACAACGAGTTCTGCGTCATCGAGCCGGACAACAAGTTCCTCGCCGACTGCGGACTCATCGGCGCGCTTTCGTGTGACGGCTCGCAGGAGGTCGGCTACTTCTGGAGCGCGGCGCTGGGCTGGCCGCTGGTCTGGGACCAGGACCAGGAGACCGCGATCCGTTCGCCGCACGGCGGTCCCAAGATCACGTGGGGCGGTCCGCCGGTGGCGCCGAAGACGGGGAAGAACAGGCTGCACTTCGACCTCACTCCACCCGTGCACGGTGATCAGCAAGCGGAGGTCGACCGTCTCGTCTCCCTCGGAGCGACCCGGATCGACATCGGCCCGCACGGGGCCGGTCAGGTGGTGCTGGCCGATCCCGATGGCAACGAGTTCTGCGTGTTGCCCCCAATAGCGTGAGCTCAAGTGGCGCGCACCCCGGTCGTACCGGCCAGGATGTCAGCCTGGTGCCGCGACCGATCGGCCCAGTAAACGTGGCCGACCCTGGTGTAGAGGTCGGCGGCCGTCGCGAAGCAGGTACGGGCGCGGTCCTGGTCGCCTTCCGCCGAGGCGGCGCTGCCGGCGGCCGACTCGGCCATCGCCCGCCACGCGGATCCACCGAACGCGCCGGCCGTGCCGGCCGCGGCGACCGCATGGGCGCGGGCCCGCTCGGCGTCGCCGAGCGCCGCATACGCCTCAGCGGCGACCGGGTTGAGGAGAGCGCCGCAGGTGGGACAGCCGCCATAGCGGGCCGCTGCCGCCGCGGCGGCCCGGACCGACTGCGCCGCGAGGTCCGGTTCACCGCGCTGCAGCCGGGCGAACGCGGCCGTCGCATGAATGCGTCCCCACTGGTGCCGGGCCATGGGCGACACCGTGGCGATGGCGGAGGCTCGCCGCAACGCCGGGCCGACTTCGTCGAAGAGGCGCTGACAGGCGGCCAGCTCGGCGAGTCGCTGCCAGGGCAGCGCACCGGACGCCGATCCGAGGCCGGCGTGCAGCTCGGCGCTCTGCTGCAGGCAACCGGCCGCTTCATCCCAGTGCGCGCGGAGCAGGAGCGACTCACCGAGCAGGCACCAGGCGAAGGCTTGGGCCCGTACGATCCCCGCATGCGTCGCGCGGCTGAGGGTCCGCCTCGCGTAGTGCTCGACGTCGCGGCTCAGTTCGTCGGAGTACAGATGGTATTGACCGATGCACTGGTGAATGTCGAAGGCACGGCTGAACGTCTCGGCGTCGAGGCCGTCCCCGCTGCGACCGATCTCGATCTCCAGGCCGCGTCGCCACTCGCCCCGCATGTGGGTCACGACGGCCATCGCCTCTTCCGCTCGGGCGACATCGTCGGGCGTGCCGTGCGCCACCGCGAGCTCACGCGCCTCGGTCGCCCTGAGCAGCGCGGTCTCAAGGTCGCCGCGCAGCCATGCCTGCTCGGCTCGCAGGCAGACCAGCCGGGCCCGCTCAGCCGGGTCCACGGTCGCCGACTCCGCGCGTACGAGATGGTGGCCGGCCGGGTCCGGCCGGTGTTCGCCCAGGTAGGCGGCGGCGGCGAGCCGATGCAGCCGGGCGGTGTCGGACGCCGCCGACGCCGGCTTCGGCACTGACCCGTGCGCCGGCTCAAGCGCCGCCTCGTACGCCGGCTTCAGCGCCGCCTCGTACGCCGCGACGGCGCCGGTCGCATCGCCGGAGCCCATCCGCAGGTCGCCGATGCGCTGCCACACCATCACGGTGTGCCGTGCCTCGGGAACCCTCCTGGCGCGCACCTCCTCGTGGAGACGCTGGGCCTCGGGACCGGGCTCGATCCCGAGTTCCCCGTCCAGCAGGTCACGCAGCACCTCGAACTGGCGCAACGCCTCCGCCCGCCGCCCCGCCAGAGCCAGCACCCGCATGAGCCGGACGTGGGCGTCCTCCAGCAGCGGATCCGCGGCGACGAGCAGCCGGGTCACGCGAGCCGACTCGTCGAGCAGACCTGAGCTTTCGAGAATCCCGGCGTATTCGTCCAGGATCGCGACGTAGTCGTTGCGCAGATCCATCCTGGGGGCGTCGGCCCATTCGTCGCCGTCCTCCGGCAGCAGGCCGTCGCGATAAAGCTCGATCGCGGCGGCGTACGCCTGGATGTCGCGATTTTCCCTGGCCTGAGCAAGGGTCGACCGGAACGCCACGACATCAACCCAGATGTGGCCCACCGGCAGGCTCAGCAGATCTCCCTGTGACACCACCGGCTGGGTTTCATACCTGCCCGCGTACATCTGCCGGACGAGGTGCACGGTCTTGCGGAGATTGGCCGCGGCGGCCGGCGGCGGGAGCTCCGGCCACAGCAGGTTCATGATCTGCTCACGGCGGAGCCGATGGCGCGGGGCCAGGCACAACAACTTGATCAGCGCAGCCGCCTTGCGGGTCCGCCACGTGGCGTCGGGGACGACCAGAGTCCCGATCGTGACGCGGAAACCACCGAGCAGTTCCAGACGAACCACAACGACCTCACAGCCCCCGGGTCCCCATGTGCAGGTCCAGCATCCGTATCGTTCATCACCGACGCCGGCCGGCGCAAGAGCGGCCTCCCACCTGTAGGTTTCTGGCAGATAATCCGGAACGGGATCTGCTCGGTAGACTGAGGCCATGACTGCCATGGCACCAGCTCCCACCAAACCGGACCTGTCGTTCCTGCTGGACCACGCCGGCCATGTGCTGCGCACCCGGATGGCCGCGGCGCTGGCCGAGATCGGGTTGACGGCGCGTATGCACTGTGTGCTGGTCCACGCCTTGCAGGAGGAGCGGACGCAGATCCAGCTCGCCGAGATCGGCGACATGGACAAGACCACG